>NZ_JACJDS010000035.1:0-52398 GCF_014163635.1 Pseudoalteromonas sp. SR44-8 | reverse complement strand
GTCAAACGAAAGTGAATGCCCAATGGCAACTGTATTGCTTAGTTCATAATATAGAAAAGCTGCAAAACAGGACGCATTAATAAAGGTAAGCTGCTACCTCTCCAAATAAGCCACTTAAACACCTGTCATACCTTCCAAAACGCCCATTAAAGCAACAGCAAATCCTCTTTTTATATTTTACGTAAAATCGAAGTAACCGATTGAATCAAAATAGGAACTCGGCTATGGTTAATGCATCAATAAAAATAAATTAAAAACGAGTAATTCTACAAGCTCGTTATTGCTTCAAGAAGGAGTGTAATTTGAAATTTAATGTAGTTGTTGGACTTTTTTTTCTTTTAATCAGTATGTTTACTTGTGGAGTAACAGTAGATCAAAGCCCTATCAAATCCCAAGTTTTAGATTATGCTTACGTAGCCAAAATAGGAGGAAAGCTGGTTCAAGATAATACTAGGGTTTCTAACTTTGTAAATGAAGATTACGAAATTAAGGTCTTAAAAGAAAAAACGTGGGTCATTCCTGCAAAATTAGGCACTGGTTTTTATATAGTTGTTGGCTTTGGTTATATTCCTTCTAGCGTTCAACACTTTGATCTTCAAATAAACTACCCAGAAATTACCTTACCATCAGGTGAAAAGAAGTCATCTATTTATAGGCAAATTGATGTTAGTGGACACGATGGAACTTTTGTTTGGCCTTTTGATTACTATTTTGATCTAGACTACGAAGTTGTGCCGGGAAAATGGGATATAAGAGTTTTTTCTGAAGGTAACTTAATTCATTCATCCGATTTCACGGTAATAGATAGTGAATAAAGTAGCTATAACATATATGAGCCTAACTCTATCAATAGTTACCAGTATTTTCTTTGACCGTTTTTATACAGTGACGGTCAATTCTAATTCAATAAACAAATTCGTTTACTTCGTCTGTTGATGGGGCAGTTAAGCAAGTAGCTTACGGCAAACACATATAGGCGCGTTACGCAGTAATCGATTATTGCGAGCTCATCGCAGCCAGGTTTTTCCCATATCCTTTTGGGGTCGCTGGGGCACTACGACTAAATGGATTTAGAAGGTAGAGCGAAGCAGGATGCCAGAGCCGAGACATTCATCGGTTAACCTCATCATGGCACTATTCAAGGCGCTGGTTTCATTATTGGTAAAAGCATGAGCAGTTGACCTTGCGCGGACAAACGAAAGTAAATGCACAATTATCCTGACACAGGGGGAGCACCACAGCATCTAACATGCACTTTTTATTAGTAGGAAGTGCAATGGGCGGTTCATCTCCCATACAAAATGTGTTTATTGTTTTCAAAAAATAATTATGGTGGGTGTCAATGTATTTCAATGTTGGCCAAAACTAGTCGATCGTTACATGGTTAGTGCCTTACTGATATGGGCCGCAAATCAGCAAAGCAAAATTTTTCATGGCATTACAATATAGGAATTAAACCTCAGAGGCTCTAGTTGCAAACCTCTGAGGTAGTTTATTAAGGGTTTACTGCCTCAGAGAAGCGTGACATTTCACTTACGTTGAGTGTACCTTGTTTACTATAGATGCCTACTTGGCGTTTATCTAAGTCATAAAGCCTAAAGGTTAGTGCTCTAAAATCATTGATATATGCGGTACCAAAGCCACTTTCTGGTTGTAAAAGAAGATCCACGGTTACCCCTTGTTGTAAATTGATAGGAACAGTAACTTGTGAGTCGATTCGACTTTCTGAAGTAGGTGCAGATTGCTCACCCAGTACCGCAGGTAATGCTGCTGCCCTGAATTCATCAGCTAGAAGGTAAGCTAAGCTGTTGTCTGAGCCATCGTCATTATGAAGATCAATAAACTGTATAAAGGCTGTTTTCCCTATGAATTCTTCAACATCCCAGGTTGCCCATTGCATTGTTAGTTTATTATTCTCATCGGGTTGTGTATTTTTACCAGATTGGCTACGCACAACTTTACCGTCCACTATAAGCACAACTGCAGTTGCTTTAGGGTGGTCAAACTGATTTGAACCCCCACCTATCTTGAAATTAATATATTGCTGTGAGATTACAAATGACGGGCTATCCATTTTTCCTGTTGCGGAGTAACCTATCCACCCTAATGCAGTTCCATCTTCATCATAGCCATCTGCAAAGCTGGAAAAAACTCGTTCGCCAACGTTGTTGTTTACATCGGCCCCCCACCAACCTCCATCTAGTTTAGAGAAGTCTCCAGTTAGATTATTAAAACCGTGGGCTTGGAGGGTGTTATAACCGCCGCAGCAAAATTCAAAACCAGCTATATGCTGAGTCAGGTCTTCCTCTCGATTGAATAGAGGTTTGCCTTCTAGTTCAGGTGTGAGGGTGATGTTAGAGTTTGATTGAGTAAGTGAATCGCCGAAGTAAAAAGTAGCTGTTTCTGTGGCTGTGTTTATTTCTATACTAGCCGTTTGCGTAGTCTCTTCATAAGCGGGAAATATCAGACCAAATCGGTTGTCGGTATCTTCACTCGAAATACTAAAGTGAAGACGGTTGATTTTATTGTTACTACCTAGTAATACTTGATCACCTGGTGAGACTAATAGTGAATTATCATTATTGGTTTGTGCTGATTGGGTTTGTGCATTTTCATCTATTGGTGTTGCTAATGCGCTTAAGTATTGCTCAGGAATTGATACCGCTAGTTCTCCCGATTCTGTCATTGATACTTGATGAATTGCTAAGTCACCACCAAAATCAGCACTGCCTATATTTGAGCGGGTATTTTTATGGGCGACCCAACCAAACATCAGGGTTTGAGTAGGGGAGCTTGCAGTTCTTCCTGCGTAGTAAAATTCTCCATCTAGTGAAGGGTATCGACCAGGTACCCATGTGTCTTCATTCTTTACTAAATATTTTACATCGCGCTCATTATTATTTTGATCAGAGTAAATTATTGCTTGTCCGTTATTGAAGCTCACCCAATCAGGAACCTCAAAGTTAAGTGGTTTGTTTGCAGTATAAATCGGCTCTTGCGCTTCCCAAGTTTTGAGATCGCTCGAAGTATAAAGAGCAATAGCTGCATCTGCGTTATATCGACTAGTTAATAACATCCAATAGTTGTTGCTTTGTTCGTTATAAAAAACGTCAGGATCACGAAAGTCAAAGTCGCTATATGATCCTGTACCACTGAATGTGCTATTAACTTGTTTTTCCCATTTAGTCAGCGTGTTATCTGTTGCTTTTGCATGCATAACAGCTTCGACAGGAGAAAAATCGAGATTGTGTCCTGAGTAAAATAAATGAGCTACATTGTCTTTATCTTTAATAACACTACCAGATCCGGTCCATTGGTCTTGTGTTTGTGCATCTCCCGTCGCTTCTAGAACACGTTGTGGGAATGTACCATTAATTAGATCTGTGGTTCGGGTTAGATACCAATCATGAAATGCGGTATCAATTAAATAATAAATATAAAACTCACCGTTTAAAAATACAGGGTTAGGGTCAGCCATCGTTAATGGTAAAGGTATCGTGTGTTGATCCAGTTGGGTGACAATACTTTCACTCGACGGGTCAACGGCTGCATACTCTGATAATTTAAATTCATCAGCCATAATAAATGCAAGTGCAGTTTCGTCTGCAGTGTCATCCTGATCAATGATTTCAATAACAGCTGTTTCACCGATTAAGCTATTAACATCCCAAGTAAACCAATCGAGCTTATCTGATTGCCCGTTACCTGTGGCATGCCTGACAATTTTGCCATTTATTCGCAGGACAATTGCTGTCGCTTTTTCAGTATCAAATGGGTTTGTACCACCACCAATTAGAAAGTTTACATAGTCATGTGTAATCGTGAATGGGGGCGAAGAAAGTGTGCCGGTAGCTTCGTTACCAATCCAGCCTAATTGGCTCCCATCTGCTAAAAAACCATCGGCGCGGCTAGAAAAAACTCTCTCACCAACATGGTTTGTGATGTCTACAGCCCACCAACCACCATCTAATTTGGCCATATCGCCAGTTGCTCTAAAGTCATGGTTTGCGTAGGTATTAAACTTACCGCAACAAAATTCAAAACCCGCAATATTTTGCTCAGCATTTGATACACGAGTGAATGCGGCTTGGCCAGTACTAGCAGGTGCGGTGGTTTTTTTTATTTTCTTTATCAACTTACTATTTTGACTAGGAACTTTGGCTGCACTGTCGGCTTGGCGAATTTCGTCGACTAATAAATATGGTAAGTCAGTATCTGAATTATCATCAGCATGATGGTCAATAAATTTAATTTGCCCTTCTTGAGAGCTAAACTCGCTGACATCCCATGTTTGCCAGTCAACTTGCATTGCAGTATTGCTTCCACTTGCTTGACGAACTATCTTATTATCAACAACAAGTGCAATTGCGGTTGTATTTGTGTCTGTTATGCCATTATTGCCACCACCAATTAAAAAATTGATATAGTTTGATTGTATTGTAAATTTAGGACTTATCATCGAACCTGTAGCGGAAAAGCCTAGTTGCCCAAGTGCTTCACCTTCTAAATCAAAGCCATCCGCAAAGCTCGAAAATACGCGCTCACCTAAATGACCTGAAATATCTGCAGCCCAAAAACCACCATCAAATTTAGAAAAATCACCTGTTAATTTATCAAACCCATGAGCTTGAAAGGTGTTATTACCACCACAACAAAACTCAAAGCCAGATAGTACTTGCTCTGTATTTTCAGGGTTGTAAAATAATGGCTGACCTTCGCTTTCAGGGTTGGAAGTTATTGGAATGTCATCTGTATTTGGTTCATCATCACTGTCGCTTTCATCTTTATTAATAACGTCAGCAGCGGTTTGTCCTTCTTCTAGAATGATCAGTTTGTAATCATCTTCTTGTTGGTTTTTGTGATCACCAGAGCAGGCTGTCGTTAAAGATATAAGTAACGCGAGCCCCGTTTTTTTCCAGCAAAGTGCTATGTCTTGCTTTGTTTTCATGCTTATTCCTCCACAACTATTATTGTTGTGTTTGTGTGTGTTTAAGTTATTGAATATATTGATTAAAAACTTCATTTCCTTAACTTTTCTTATTGTTACAGAGTAATACTTTTAAAATAAACAACGTTGTCTTTTTTTAAGGTAGATGTTATCTTTATTTTTTGCAACATGTATTTTACACAATGGCTGTAATTGTGTATTTAAATACAACTTTTACTATTCGTGGCTATTTCTCCCTGATTTATCTAGAGGATATTGTTACGAATTTATAGTGTGAAAATTTATTTGGAAATGGTCTAAATAATAAAGGGAGCAACTCGGTGAGTATTGTAATAAGCAGCAAAAAGGCTGAAGAAATTAATTTAACATGTTTTGGAGAGGTACTGTGGGATTGCTTTGAGTCCGGTATGCGTTTAGGTGGTGCTCCTTTAAACATGTGCTTTCGTTTTAATTCACTAGGCCTGAAGGCACATATGATAAGTGCTGTTGGTAATGACAAATTAGGTGAAGCACTACTATCTGAGATTGAGCAAAAAGGGCTCTCTAAAGAGTTTATTTATGTTCATGAGTCTAAGCCAACGAGTGTGGTTGAAGTGAAGCTTGATCAGAGCGGATCGGCCAATTATCAGATTGTGCTTGATACTGCATGGGACAATATAAGTTTATCGCAACGAGTTATAGATAAGGTGCAAAGTGCAGATGTGTTTGTATTTGGTAGTTTAATTGCTCGAACAGAAAGCTCTATGAGTTCATTAGAGCAACTTTTAGATTTGGCAAAATTTAAAGTGTTTGATGTAAATTTACGTGCACCTCACTATCAGTTAGAAAGCTTAATTAAGTTGATGAATAAAGCTGACTTTATCAAGCTCAATGATGAAGAGCTATATGAAATAGCAAAAGGAATGGGGTGTAAATACCATTCATTAGAGCAAAACTTAGCATTTATAGCAAAGCAAACCAACACAGAGTTTTTGTGCGTGACGAAAGGAAACCATGGTGCTTTATTATCGATTAAAGGTAAAAACTACTATAACTCAGGCTACCTGATCGATGTTGTGGATACTGTTGGTGCAGGGGATTCGTTTTTGGGGGCTTTAATTTATCAACTGTGCATTCAAAACGATCCGCAACAGGCAATTGATTTTGCTTGTGCTGCCGGAGCTATGGTTGCTCAGCAGCCAGGGGCAACACCAGATATAACGTATCAGCAAATCCTAGAATTTATTGAACCATGTTAGCGTATAGTGTTGTATTTCAAGTTATACATATTTTTAACAAAATATTTTGTTATTTATATTGAATAGATGTTTTTTTAATGTTAAAAAGACAACGTTGTTTATTCTTATTGGGCCTGCCAAGCTAAACAACAAAATGTAAAAAGATATTTTTTTTGCACTAAAAAGACAACGTTGTTAATTTGACTGATGAAATCAACATTAAAAAATAAAATTAAAATGAGGACACACACAATGCTCAGATTTAGGAAAAACCAGCTTGCTGCGAGTGTTAGTACATTATTGTTAGGCTGTTGGCTGCCATCCAACAGCTTCGCTGCTGAACAACTGCAAGAAGAAGAGTCGGCCAAGATTGGTATTGAAGTTATTGAAGTTTCATATGGTTATGGAAGTGTTAAAAAACAAGATTTAACAGGCGCAGTGAGTACGGTTGACCTTGAAGATTTAGTAGACCAGCCTTCAGGCAATATAATGCAAAACTTGCAAGGGAGGGTGCCAGGTCTACAAATTACAACGAATGGTTCACCAGACTCTACTGCGACGGTACGAATACGTGGTCAAGGCTTAGGGCCACTTGGAAATAACGATCCATTATATGTTATTGATGGCGTACCAACTAAATCTGGAATGCATGAACTTAATAGCCATGATATTGCTGATATACAGGTGCTAAGAGATGCAGCAGCTGCAAGTATTTTTGGTGCTCGCTCTGGTAATGGAGTCATAATTATCACAACCAAAAAAGGGAATGAAGGGCTGGATTTCAATTTTTCAGTTAATCAATCTCAAGATGCCTATAGTTATGACCTAAATCCGCTAAATACCAAACAACGTGGGCAGGTTGTATGGCAGGCTGCTGTTAACGATGGTTCAGATCCAAATGCAGCGAGCCCATTATATAGCTATGATTGGAATGGTGACTACAATAACCCACAGCTAAACTCAGTAATATTGCCCACGTATACCGATCCTCAACAAGTTCAGCGTCCTGCTGACACTAACTGGTTTGATGAGGTCACTCGTACAGCTAAGGTCACTGATCTTAACTTTTCAGTTTCAGGTGGTTCTGAGAACGCCTCTATTTATAGTTCATTAGGTTACTTTAATTCAGAAGGTGTTGTTGATGGTTCTGAATTTGAACGCATTAGTTTTAGGGTCAATTCTGATTACCAACTAACAGATAAATTAAAAATAGGTGAAAATTTCACTGTAACCAATCAAGAGTCAAACCTAATCAATGCTAGAGCTGGTGAAATATTGGGTTTGGCTATAGAGCAACAATCTATCGTTCCTGTGTACAACGAGGTAGGTGGCTGGGGAGGACCGGTTCCTGGCGTAACTGACCGAGATAACCCTGTCAGAATTATCGAAATGAACCGTGATAATGTTAGTAGGTTCAATAAATTAATGGGAAATATTTTTGTTGAATATGAAGCAATAGAGGACTTAACGTTAAAAAGCTCTATCGGTTTAGACTACGGGCAATATTACTTCAGAAACTATACCCGTGCTTTTCAAGCAGGCTCACTAAATTATGGTGATCAGCTGTCAGTGACAGAAAATTGGAATAGTAGTTTTAGCTGGACTAATACCGCCGAATATAAGCTTGATTTAAACGAAAATCATTTTACGTTTTTGCTCGGTACAGAACAAATAGATTATGAGTATGAAGGGTCTGTTGGTTTTGGTTCAGGTTTTGCGTCTGATGATCGTGATTACGCACATTTATCACAAGCAACAGGTGATGTTCGTGTAGAAGGGGATGGTGATAAATGGTCTCTTAATTCTTATTTTGCGCGTATGGACTATAACTTTGATGACCGCTATTTAGCAGGCTTAACAATACGTCGTGATGGCTCATCTCGTTTTGGTAGTAATAATAGTTATGGAAATTTCCCAGCTATCTCTGCAGGTTGGGTGATCAGCAATGAATCATTCTATGATATTGAATTTTTATCTACCTTAAAGCTTCGTGCTAGTTGGGGCAAAACGGGTAATCAAGAGATACCTACCGATGCAACATACACAACGTATTTAAGTCGTTATGCAACACAGTCATTATTCACTGATCGGCAAGATGAAGGGACCGCTTATGATATAGGCGGTGCTAATGGCGGCACGCTTCCATCTGGGTTTGTAAAAGCACAAACAGGGAATGATGACCTAAAGTGGGAAACATCAACGCAAACAAACATTGGTCTTGACTTTGGTATGCGTTACGAAACCATATACGGCAGTATCGATTGGTTTGAAAAAACCACAGAAGATATTTTAACGTTAACCAATCCGCTTGCAACATTGGGCGAAGGTGCTCAGCAATGGGTTAATGGTGGCACAATTGAAAACTCTGGTTTTGAGTTTCTTATTGGATACGCCGACTATCTTACTTTTGATAGCTTAGATGGTGATATCGATGTCGATATTAGCTTTAACATTTCTTCGGCTAAAAATAAGGTTGTTTCGTTACCTGGAGACGTTGTGAATTCATTTGGTGGCAATGGTGTTGATAAAACGATTGTTGGTCATTCTATTAACTCTGTTTATGGTTATGTCGCTGATGGGTTATTCCAAAATCAAGATGAAATAGATGCTCACGCAGCGCAATCTGGGGCCGGTTTAGGTCGAGTTCGCTGGAAAGATTTAGACGGTAATGGCGTGATTGATGAAAACGATCAAAGCTTTTTCACCGATACTGATCCTGACTTTATGTATGGATTGAACATGAATTTCAAATACAAAAATTGGGATTTCAATATGTTCTGGCAAGGTGTTCAGGGAGGTGA
The DNA here is from genome assembly GCF_014163635.1 of Pseudoalteromonas sp. SR44-8. NCBI lineage: Bacteria > Pseudomonadati > Pseudomonadota > Gammaproteobacteria > Alteromonadales > Pseudoalteromonadaceae > Pseudoalteromonas > Pseudoalteromonas sp. SR44-8. Next base: position 43,432 of record NZ_JACJDS010000035.1, on the reverse strand, counting down.
GATACGTAATAGCTGGCGTGGGTTTACTGACTTTACATCATTAAATATAGGTTCTAACTACGGTGATCGCGTTCTTGATGCATGGTCAGTTAATAATACTGACAGTAATGTACCGGCATTAACTTTAATCGATAACAATGGTGAAGGCCGTCAATCAAGTTTGTTTTGGGAAGATGGTAGCTACCTCAAGCTTCGCAACTTATCTATCGGTTATACACCTGATGAACAGTGGTTAAATCAATACGGTATTAGTTCTGCACGAATTTATTTGCAGGGCAGTAACTTATTGACCATTACGCCATCGGGGACGCTAAGCCAAGATCCAGAAACTCCAAACGGCAACTTCCCAATTCCAAAACGTATCACGTTAGGCGTGAACCTTTCTTTTTGATTTATTAAAACGACAACGATACGAGCACATATTATGAATAAAATTAAAACTCTATTTACAGCAGCTACACTCGCGCTTTCTTTAGCATCGTGTGGTGGTTCTGATCTTGATGTTGCACCTTCTGGGGTATTAACCGAAGAGCAAGTTTCTAACAGTGAAAATATAGATGCTTTGGTCATTGCTGCCTACTCATATCTAGGCAATGATCATTATACTGCCCCTAACTTTTTATGGCCGACAGGAAACTTACGTGCCGGAGACGCTCACAAAGGCGGTAATGGACCTGGTGATATCTTTGCTTATCATGCTTTGTCTCTATATCAACCAATAGTGCCTGATATGGAGTCTTTCCCGCCAGATTTGATTGATTTGAATAATAAGAAATGGGTACGTAATTACACCGGTATTTCAAGAGCAAACTCAGCATTAGCGGTAATCGCAAATGCGCCAGATGCTATTGAAAACAGTGCTGCAAAACAATCCGAACTGCGGTTCATTCGCAGTATTTTCTACTTTGATTTAAAAATACATCATAAGCATATCCCGTGGATTGATGAAACAATGACTCAAGATCAAATTCTTAGCGCTACTAATCGTGAGCTGAGCGATCAGGAGCTATGGGATAAAATTGCCGCAGATTTTGAGTTTGCTGCAAACAATTTACCACAAACCCAAGAAGATGTAGGGCGCGCTTCAGCGTTATCAGCTAAGGCATATCTAGCTAAAACATTGCTCTACCAAGCGTATGAGCAGAATGAGCTACATGAAGTTATCAATATTAATAAAGATAAACTTGTAAAAGTAGTGGCCCTAGTTGATGAAATTGAAGAGGCTGGCGTCTATGGCTTATTTGATGATTACGCGAATAACTTCTTGTTTGAAAGTGAGAATGGTAAAGAGTCAGTTTTTGCTATTCAGCGCTCTCTAAATGACGGCTCTCCAGATGGACGTGGTAGCTGGCCTAGTGCATTAAATGCGCCAATGGCTGGTGGTTTTGGCTGTTGTGGTTTTCATGTACCAACAGAAAATTTTGTTAATGCGTTTAAAACAGACCAACAAGGCTTGCCGTTCTTTGGCTCTTTTAACGACTTTAATTATGACATGACGACTGACTCAGTTGACCCTCGCCTAGATCACACTGTGGCAATGGAAGGTAAACCATTTAAGTATGACGAAAATTTGATCCATGGCGGTGATAGCTGGGCACGTGCCCCTGGTATATATGGCAACTTTACGGCAATGAAAGATCTTGAACACCCTGACTGTAGTTGTCGTGGTGAGAATGGCCCTTTTCCTATCTTTTCATTAAATACACCACTCATTCGTTACGCTGAAGTATTGCTTTGGAAAGCAGAAGCATTAATTGAGTTAGACAGATATGACGAAGCATTGCCAATCATTAACCGTATTCGTGAACGCGCTAAACAAAGCACCGATAAATTGCATAACGCGAGTATTTATAACATTGGCTTATATACAAGTTTTGGTTCTAAAGAACAAGCAAGAGCAGCACTGCGCTTTGAGCGACGTTTAGAGTTAGGGCTTGAAGGACATCGCTTTTTTGACTTAGTGCGTTGGGGAATAGCAAAAGAAACTATTGATAGTTACTTGGCAATTGAAGCTGTACGTAAACCTTATTTAGTCGATGCTATTTTCACTAAAGGTAAGCATGAGTATTTACCTATTCCAAACCAGCAAATTATTTTAAGTGGTGGGTCGTACACACAAAACCCAGGTTATTAATAGTGGTGGGTTTCGGCCCACCTTTTAAGCTTTAAGTTTTAAGAGTGATTATGAAAAAAATTATTTACTGGTCAGTCACTGTTGCAGTTGCTGGTTTTTTATTCGGCTTTGATACTGCTGTTATATCCGGTGCGGATAAACCTATTCAAGCATTATGGAATACGAGCTCGTTATTTCATGGCTTATTTATTATGTCTTCAGCTTTATGGGGAACACTACTTGGTGCCTTAACTGGTAATTACCCATGCGATAAGTGGGGTAGAAAACCCACATTGGTTTTAGTTGGGGTGTTGTTTTTAATTTCGGCACTTGGCTCCGCCATGGCTCCTGAAGCCTATAGCTTCGCTTTATTACGGTTTATTGGTGGCGTGGGAGTGGGTATTTCTTCAATTGTTGTACCTGCTTATATCTCTGAGATTGCACCTGCTAAGTACCGTGGGCGTTTGGTCGCGCTTTATCAGTTTCAAATTGTATTTGGTATTTTAGTTGCGTTTGTTTCTAATTTTTTAATTGCAGGAACATCAGCAATTGACTGGCGTTTAATGTTAGGCGTGGAGGCAATACCGGCCTTAGCTTATTTATTAATGATCATTAAGGCACCTGAAAGCCCACGTTGGTTAGTGCAAAAGAAAAACGAAAAAGCTAAAGCGCGTTCAATCTTAGTGACTTTAGGTGAACAAAACCCAGACCAAGTATTAAATGACATTGAACGCGACAAGTTACAAAACAGTCAATCAAAGCTATTTGGTGGTAGTTACAATAAGGCGGCTTTATTTGCATTTTTATTTGCCGCATTTAATCAATTATCTGGCATCAACTTTATTATTTATTATGCACCGCGCGTATTTGAACTTGCAGGATTGGATGTAAATCAATCCTTACTTTCAGGCGCTGGAATTGGCGTGGTTAACTTATGTTTTACCATGCTTGGTTTATCGTTGATTGATAAATTTGGCCGACGTTCGCTGATGTATATCGGCTCAATTGGCTACGTTATTTCCCTCTCTGTTGTGGCGTGGGCATTTAGTACTGACTCTGGAGGCTTAACGGTTGTAGCGTTTGTATTTGTGTTTATTGCCGCTCATGCCATTGGCCAAGGTACCGTTATTTGGGTCTTCATTGCAGAAATATTCCCGAACAAAGTACGTTCAAAAGGGCAGTCTTTAGGCTCCGGTACGCATTGGTTTTTTGCCGCAGCAATCACTTTACTTATGCCATTTTTCTTAGAACGTTTTAGTGCCACTGAAGTATTCACTTTCTTTACTTTAATGATGTTAGGGCAATTGATTTTTGTTGCGTGGTTTATGCCAGAAACAAAAGGACGTTCTTTAGAAGCAATTTCATTAGATACCAATAATAAGCATGGAGCATTAGATGCGAACCGTTAATTTAGTTTTAATTTCATCATTTTTGGCAGCATGTAGCATGACAAACCCAACTGAACAAACAGCCCTTAAGGGTGCAGATAAACCGAGCAAAGAGGCGTTTAGACCTGCTTTTCATTTTACTCCTGAAAAGCATTGGATGAACGATCCTAATGGTATGGTTTACTACCAAGGCGAATATCATCTGTTTTACCAGCATAATCCTGACTCATCGGTATGGGGGCCAATGCATTGGGGACATGCAATTAGTAAAGATATGGTTAATTGGCAGCATCAAGAAATTAAGTTGTTTCCTGATGAGCACGGTACTATCTTCTCTGGCAGTGCGGTGGTTGATTGGCAAAATAGCAGCGGCTTTGGCAGTAAAGAAAACCCACCATTAGTGGCTATATTTACCTATCACGATGATAAAAAGGCGGCACAAGGGGCGATTGATTTTCAAACGCAAGGTATAGCATATAGCACCGATAAAGGCCGTACATGGATAAAATACGCTAATAATCCGGTATTAAAAAACCCTGGGATCCGCGATTTCCGTGATCCTAAAGTAAGTTGGCATGAAGATACTCAGCAATGGGTCATGGTATTAGCGCAAGATGATCATATCGGCTTTTACAGCTCAAAAGATTTAAAAACATGGCAATTTGAAAGTAACTTTGGCGCTGATTGGGGAAGTCACGCAGGTGTATGGGAGTGTCCAGATCTTATTCGCGTGCGTATTGAAGGCACCGATGAATATAAATATGTTTTATTAGTGAGTATTAACCCTGGCGCGCCAAATGGCGGCTCTGGTACACAATATTTTGTTGGCGATTTCGACGGTGAAAAATTTGTGTTGGATAGCGATTATCAAAAAATGCTTACAACAACACCTGCCGTTTTCCCTCAAGGGCTTGATTTTTCTAACTTCAAAAATGGCTTAAAAAATTGGCAAGTATCGGGTGAAGCATTTCATATAGTAAATGATCAACCAGCAAATACCATTGCCAGTTCTTTTAAAGGCTCGGATGAGGCAATTGGTACCTTAACCTCAAAATCATTTGCGATTGATCATGATTTCATTAACTTTAAAATTGCAGGCGGAAAGCATCATAACAGTACCGCAATACAGTTGTTAGTTAATGGTGAAATAGTTAAAACCGCAAGCGGAAACAATACAGGTACAATGACCGAGCGTTCTTGGAACGTGAGTCAATTAAAAGGCCAGCAAGCTTATATTAAAGTGGTAGACAATGAACGAGGTGATTGGGGGCATATAAAAATTGCTGATATCGTATTTTCTGATAAAGCAGCAAAAGAAAAGTATGAACCGTCAATATGGCTAGACTACGGAACAGATAATTATGCTGGCGTGACTTTTTCTGATGCTCAAGACGGTAGACACTTATTTATGGGATGGATGAGTAACTGGCAATACGCAAACCAAGTACCGACTGAGGTATGGCGCAGTGCAATGACGATTCCCAGAGAATTAAAGTTATTACAAACGCCAGCAGGCGTGCGTTTGGCATCTCAACCTATCAAAGAACTCGATAGTTTACTGAGTAACACACAGCAAAAGGCAACCCTAACTGGCACAAATAGCTACCAGTTAGATGAGCTTTTTACTGTCGAACCTGGGCAATTTAAGGTGAGCTTTAGTTTATCAAACGCTGAGCAAGTTACTGATATTGTGCTTAGCTCTGATAAAGGTGAATACACTAAGCTGCAGTTAAACCCAGCTCAAGGACAACTTGTACTTGACCGTAGACAATCGGGTTTAAAAGACTTTGAAGATGGGTTTGCTTCTTTACAAACAGCGCCATTACAAAAAGGCCTTGAGTATTACGATGTTGAGATATGGGTAGATAAAGCGTCGGTAGAAGTGTTTGTAAATAAAGGGGTTAGCTCTATGACGTCGATTGTTTTTCCAACCTCTCCTTACAATAAAATACAAGTGAGTGCTGAGCAGCCTTTGTCGCTTAGTGACGTTAAGTTAAATAATATAGCAATAGAAAAATAACTTCCAAAATGACTCTATATTATTATAGAGTCATTAATCATTCTCTAAGGCTATGCGATATATGAGTAGCAATTATCGACTATTAAGTGTCATTTTGTTTGTTTATTTTATGGCATGGTCTTTTTCATTTTCATTATTTCCTATTTGGCTTAGTCAAGAAGTCGGCCTCAATAGTGCTAAAGTCGGGATTATCTTTAGCATTAATTCCATCATGGCTTTACTCGTGATGCCTTGTTACGGCATTTTGCAAGATAAACTCGGTTTACAAAAAACACTGCTTTACTTCATTGCATTTTTCATCATGTTGATTGGCCCGTTTGTAAGTTTTGTATACGCGCCACTACTACAAACGCAGTTTTATCTGGCTGCTATTTTAGGCGGTGCCGTTTTTTCATGTGCATTTTTAGCTGGAGTAGGAACGCTTGAAAGTTATATTGATAAACAAAGTCGCTCGACCAACTTTGAATTTGGTAAAGCTCGAATGTGGGGGTCACTGGGTTGGGCTATGGCAAGCTACTTTGCCGGTTTATCCTTTAATTTATCTCCTAGTTTAAATTATTGGTTATCAAGCATTGCGGCGGTTTGCTTAATGGGTTTTTTAGCCTTTGTTAAGGTCGCACAAAATCAGCGTGAAATAGCGCCTTCTCGAACTTTTTCTCCTGTAAAACAGCTTACAGCATTTTTTAAAATCGCAGGGCTTTGGCGTTTAAGTGTATTTGTGATCGGTGTTAGTTGTATTTATGCGGTATTTGATCAGCAATTTGCTATTTATTACACCTCTTTTTTTGACACCCCAGAGCAAGGTCGAGAGTTTTTTGGCTATTTAACTTCAGCGCAAGTTATTCTTGAAGCGGCTATTTTGTATTTAGCTGTTAAATGGGTGAATTATGTGGGCATTAAAAATTCGTTGCTGTTAAGTGGTGTATTGATGGCGATACGAATATATTGCTCGGGGATTGTTAGTGACTCTATCAGCATTAGTTTATTGAAATTATTACACGCCATTGAATTACCGCTGATGCTGATTGCGTTATTTAAATATATCAATATGCATTTTGATGCGCGCTATTCAGCGATGATCTATATCATTGGCTTTCAATTTACTACGCAATTGGTGGCGTCAATGTTAGCCGTCGCGGTAGGTGTTGTATATGATCATGTAGGCTTTGCGTTAGCCTACCAGTATTTGGGTTTGGTTATCTGTGTGTTTATTGTATTATCGCTTTTTACATTAAAAAAAGATGTTATTAAAACGAATCACGAGCAATCAATTTAAACGGTAGGCTGTGATGAACAATATCAGTACGCTGGTCTATGAGGTATTCCATTGCCCAACGTCCCATTGCATGATGGGGTAATGCCATGGTAGTTAAATTCGGTTGTAATAATTGTGGAATACTGCCCCAATCATCAAAACTTGCTATACCAATATCCTTACCAACGATCATTCCTTTATCATGCACAACAAAGTAAATTTCTAGCGCCATGGGATCTTGACCACAAATAATAGCATCAGGTTTAAACTCGTCTATTACTCTCGCTGCAGACTCTCTCGAAGTAGAAATCTCAGTACCATTGGCTTGACCAATAATCACCGATTCAATGAGTAAATCATCGAGTGGTAAGCCGTGCTTTTTAAATGAATTTATAACGCCTTGTTTGCGACCTTTGGCTGCAATTATATGCTCATTTAAGTTTAAAAAAGCAATGCGGCGATAGCCTTTGCGTATTAATGCATCGGTAATATCTTCACCTGCTTGCTGTTCATCAGGGACTACACAAGGGAAATTATTCAAAGCAGGAAAACAGTTAGCTAAAATTGTTGGTATTTTTTTTAGTTCATCAGCTACCACAACTTGGCGATGATACATTGCTGAATATATAACGCCCTCTACGCGATACTCTAAAAGGCTTTCTATAGCTCTGTCTATACTCGCTTGGGTTTCGTTAACATTGAGGATCAACAGTTCTTTATTTTTCTGCCACGCAATTTCTTGGGCACCACGAATAATATCAAAAGTATAAGGAACACTAAGCAGTTCATCAGCAATAATTGCGTAAATGTTTGAGTTTTTACGTCGCGTTAAACTTGCCGCACGATTAGGACGATAACCTAATTCTTTTATCGCTTTAAGAACCTTCTCGCGGTTAATATCTTTGACTGTTGGATCATTATTGACCACTCGCGATACAGTTTTAAATGAAACACCTGCGTGGACAGCGACTTGCTTAATTGTAACCATACTAGAATAAGACCCTCTGTGAATAAAAACAGTATAACAGCAGATTGCACTTTATTTATATGTTTTTGTTAAGGTTTGAGTTGTCGTTGTTATCTAAAGATAAACTTATTCAGAGGCTTACTTTTAAGTTATTGAGGCGAATTATACTCATGATGTAACAACATGGGTCAGATATAAAAAGGGCTGATACAAATTTTTTCAAAATTTACAGTAGCTATAAACTAGACACCTATTTAGGAGTTAGGTGATATGAAAGTAAAAGAGTTTCGTAAACATCAGAAGAATTTAAAATAAAACTAACATAGGTTTCACGAAACATAATCGGCTAGCCTGAGGTTTCTAACCTCCAGTTATCACACCATCGTTCATACAGGTCGCGAGCATAGTAGTGATAAATCAGCGTCTATTGAGCACCCAGCGAAAATAAAACCAAATATAGTATTTAAGTGTTGTAGCGCACAGAGTTGGGGAGCTTTATAAACTAGGCTTTAAATCTCGGCCTTTTACATTAACGTGAGAGGCGAGAACTCTGAGGCAACTATGCAAAATCCAACTCATGATAAAAAAGTAGATGATAAAAAGTCTGCTGAAACACTAAAAAAAGAAGCGGCAAGCAAGCGCGCAGCTTTAGAACCTGACACGAAAAAATCATACAGAAAACCCCAGCAAAAATAATAGAGTCGTTAATTATCTAACCAGTTTTCGCAAAGCATTATTTGAGCTTAATTAAGGATTGAGTGGCATTATCGACAGGTAGATTCGATAAATATACAAGGAGCTAGATAATAGATGTTCTCTACTATTTGTGGTTCTTCACTCGTTGGTGAGGGATCATATTCTTGTTGTTTAAGGCTACTGAGAGCGCTATGTCATTAATAACAGAAGACAAAAATAATGAAAGTAATGGTCTAATTAAACGGCTAGGTAAATATCAGTTGTGGCTTCCCAATGGCAAGTATAAAACCAGCTTTGTTATTTTAGCAGTGCTGTTTTGCTTTAGTGCTTTATACACCGCTTTGTTTACTGTACCCAGTGATTCGGTGGCGGTAGTATTAAGATTTGGCAAATTTAGCACTATTTTACCATCGGGTTTACACTTTAAACTGCCTCTTGGTATCGATAGAGTTCATATTGTGCCAATCAAACGCCAACTAAAACAAGAGTTTGGCTTTTCTACTCCCGGCGCAACCGATCCTAATCAAAATGTGACTATTAATAATAATATATTCTTTACTGGCAAGCGCCGTGACGTGCAGTTACGTAATCAATTGGGCGAAACGCAAATGGTGACTGGCGATTTAAATACAGCCCTTGTTGAGTGGGTGATCCAATATCGTATTGCAAATCCTAAAAATTATTTGTTTGAAGTGCGTGATCCTGCCGGTACCTTGCGCTATGTATCAGAATCGGTGATGCGAGAAGTAGTCGGCGATCGTACCGTTGATGAAGTTATTACCATTGGTCGTCAAGAGATTGAAGTTGAAGCACTGCGTAAGATGCAAGCATTAGCGAGTAAATATGTGATGGGGATCAGCATTGACCAAGTGCAGCTAAAAAATATTAATCCACCAAAAGCCGTACAAGCATCTTTTAATGAAGTAAACCAAGCGCAACAAGAAAAAGAAAAGCTGATCAACGAAGCGCGACGTGATTACAATCGCATTATTCCATTGGCTGAAGGTGAGCGTGACCAACGTATCCGTGCGGCTGATGGCTACCGACTAAAACGTGTAAATGAAGCGCAGGGTGATGCGCTGCGCTTTAACGCCTTATTTGCTCAGTTTGAAAAAGCGCCTGAGGTGACTCGAAAGCGTATTTATTTAGAAACAATGCAAAAAGTAATGCCCACAGTTAGCGAAAAAATCATCATTGATAGCAGTGCGCTAGATGTACTGCCTTTGCTTAATCTAACACCACTTAAAGGCCAGTGAGCATGAGACATTATCTATTGTTTTTTCTTGGTATTTTATTAGCATTTATTTTAGCGGCATTAAATAACGCTTTGTATACAGTTAACGAAGTAGAGCAAGTTATTATTACTCAGTTTGGCCGTCCTGTTGGCAACCCTATCACTGATGCGGGTATCAAAATTAAAATGCCATTTATTCAACAAGTAAACTCAATTGATAAACGTGTGCTGGAATGGGAAGGCACTCCTTCTGATATGCCAACTAAAGATAAGCTTTATATTTCAGTCAGTTTGTTTGCCCGTTGGCGAGTGACAGATGCATTACAATACTTTTTACGGTTAGGTGATGAACGCAGTGCACAATCAAGGCTCGATGATATTTTTGGCAGTGAAACACGTAATGCAGTTGCTAAACATGAGCTGATTGAAATTATTCGTACCTCTAAAGACCGCCAGCCTCTTCGCGATAAGCTATTGACTGAGGCCGAAAAGGCGCAAGATATCGGAAGTTTAGTACCAATACATATTGGTCGTTTGCTGGTGGAGCAAGATATATTTAATGCAGCGGCAGAAAAAGTCAAAGTGTTTGGTATTGAGTTACTCGATATTCGTTTTAAGCGTATTAATTATAATGAGAGTGTCCGCCCGAAAATTTATGAGCGAATGATCAGCGAGCGTCGGCAAATAGCTGAACGCTTTTTATCAGAAGGTAAAGGTGAAGCGGCTAGAATTTTAGGTAATCGTGAGCGAGATTTAAATAAAATTCAGTCAGAAGCATACCGCGCAGTAGAAGAGATCCGTGGTTTAGCTGATGCAAAAGCTGCGGCGATTTATGCCGACGCTTATAATCAAAATGCACAAGCGGTTGCATTTTATGCGTTTATTCGCTCATTACAAGCATATGAGTTGGTACTCAATGACAATACGACACTGGTATTATCAACCGATAGTGAGCTATTTAAGTATTTAAAAAACACCGATACACAACCAATACCAGGCAATAATTAGTCGCAGGTCACAGTGTAAATAGGAAGGTTAGTGAGATGACAGTAAACGCCAGCAAGCTGGCGTTTTGGGGGATGTTTTGTTTAATTGGTTGCCAGCTTTTTAGCTTTGGCTACTTTTGCCCAGTAACCCGCTAGTTCGTAATGTTGATATATAGCTGTTTCAAACTCGGGAGTTATTTGCAGGTTATAATCATACTCTGGCGCATCTTTTATTACTTGGCGGTTGAGATCAACGCTGATGGTATTGTCGAGCCAGCATACTTCGCTGATCCACTCTGGTGGCACGAGCACTTTATGTCCACCCCACCAATTACTGGTATCGATGATCAGATAACGCACCGCCCACGTTGTTTCTTCTACTAATAATCCAGAGACATGACCAATATCACCATCATTTGCATTAATATGATAGCCAATAACCTCTTTGCAACTGCGTAAATTTGGATCTGCTTTTTTATTATCTTCACTTTTAACATTATGGTGAGTTAGTTGTGCGCTGCGTGCACCTGCTTCTGTATGTGGGAGGTGTTGGTGGTCACGGTACAATAAATAAGGGTAAATACCGCCTCCCCAAAATCCTTCGCCTACCCAATAATAAGGGTAGCCATAATAATCGAGTAAGCTGGCCTCATTTTGCCGTGACACGGGTTTATCGTTATCGATAGTTGGGCTGTTTTTAACTTGTTCTTTACTGATCAACACAGGCAGAATTTTTTCTATCCAGTTTGGTTTTTGAACCGCAATTGGTGAGATCAAAACCTGACGGCTGGATAGCCAAGAACCTGTTTCAACAACAAAATAGCGGATCACCCATGCTAAATCATCGAATAGAAAATCTTTTTCTTTACCGATCACACCATCGGTAGCAGCGATAGCGCAATTTTCAAGATCTTTCATGCTACGTAACATAGTAGTTATCCTTTTTAATGGGGTCGACAGTATAAAGTGTTGGCGTGTTTTAGAGCTGATATTGAGGTTGCCAACTAGGCGATGATTTGAATGAACCGCTTTAGTTTTAGCTTATTTGCCGCGGTTGTCTGTGCGCTGCAGTACACAGCCAAATTAGCGAGTTAATTACATGAATGCAGTAATGACCAGTATGAATCGCTGCTTTTTATTATTGACACACAGTTGTTTTGAGTTCGATAACGAACAGAACGTTAGCCTCTTACATAATAAAGTGATGGTAGGTAGTGAAGAATACACTTTACCGCCGATGGTGATCGCTCCACTTAATACTGAGGATATCCTAATGGATAAATACTTTTCAAAAATACTATGTGTTGTTGCAATACTGATGGTTTCACAATTAACTGGTTGCTATAAATCCCCAGAAATTGCTGCGGAAAAGCCGCCAAAAAGTACGGTGGCTAACAATGTTTTAGATATCGATGTAACTACAAACGTTAAAATGGCTTTAATGAATGATCCTATTCTCAGAGCATTTAATATCGAAGTCATTACGAATAAAGGCGATGTGCGTTTAATTGGTATTGTTGATAGCCAAAGCCAAATTGACTCAGCAATGTTAATTGCCAAAGGTGCTGAAGGTACGCATGCTATTCATGATGAACTGACTGTGAAAAGGAGTTCGTTATGAAAGGATATCTAATCGTGGGGGTTATAACCGCTGTTTTTGCTGTTACAGCAGTTGCCCAAGAAGATGAACGCGAAGGCGAACACCATATGATGATGGGCAAGATGATGCATGATAAAGAAACATCGCATATGGAACCAAAAATGCGGCAAATGTTTTCGCTAATGCAACAGATCGAAAACGAAAATAATCCACAAAAGCGTGAGCAGCTAATGGAACAACATATGAACTCAATGCGTGCAAATATGCGGATGATAAACGACCTAAATGAAAATGGTGATGATTCAGAGTCAGAAACTGAGGGCGATGAACGTATCAATAAAATGGAAGGTCAGCTGAGAATGATGCAAGTGATGATGGATCAAATGATGGAACACAGCAGCTACAGTGAAATGAAAATGTTACAAAAACATAGAGATAAGTAACTAGAGCGCAGTAGAATAAATCGACTTTGAGCCACTACTTTCAGCGCTAACAGTGTTGAAAATAGCGGCCTTGAGAGATGCACTTTCAATTTTTTTAAAGCAGCCATTTATAAATATAATTATTAGGTTCTAGGGCCGGTTAACCTCTCTGGTTGAAGGTTGTTTAATTTATAAGCTATTTAATCACCATGCTAGGTTTGTAATCTGATGGGTTAAGTAAAAAATTAAGTAAAACTTCCGCACTTTATTCTGGCTATCTACTTACATTAATACTGCCTTATCTAAAAACCAAACATACGGATGTAAAAGTAACTGTGAAAGATAAACAGGCTCTAGCCCTTGAAACTAAGGTTAATGGCCTCATACCTTTTACGAGGTCAAAAATTTTAAATGAACAAAGTAACAGGTGTATTTCGAAAAACTTAGGTTAGAAATCTAATAAGTTTGTATTTAAACCGATTATTTTTATAAGGATAAAGTTATGACACAACGTGTAATTGAAATGCCAGACTTAGGCATGGGGACATTCCGCTTAGAAGGAAAAACAGCTTATGAATCTGTAAAAATGGCATTAGAAGTTGGCTTTCGCCATATTGATACCGCACAGATTTATGGCAATGAAGAGCAAGTTGGCCAAGCGATAAAAGACAGCAATATCCCTAGAGACGAGCTATTTATTACCACCAAAGTGTGGAATAACAAACTGAATAAAAGCGATTTTATCGCCAGTGTGAAAGAGTCTCTTAACAAGCTGCAACTCGATTCTGTCGATTTATTGTTGATCCATTGGCCTGCGCCATCAAACGATGAACCAATGAGCGAGTATTTAACTGAGTTATTAACGGCAAAGCAGCTTGGATTAACTAAGCATATTGGTGTATCGAACTTCACTATTGCGAATTTAAAAGAAGCCATGCAAACACTGGACTCACGTGAAATATTCACCAACCAAATAGAAGTACACCCTTATTTAACCAATACCAAGTTACGTGCTTTTTGTCAGCAGCATGACATTCATGTCACCGCCTATATGCCATTTGTGGTAGGTAAAGTGTTAAACGATCATACCATTATTGATATTGCTAAGAAGCATGATGCAAGCCCTGCACAAGTGGTTATTGCATGGGTAAACGCCAAGGGTATGACGACCATTCCGTCATCAACTAAGCGTAAAAATCTTGAAGATAACTTTAATGATAAAGCCGTAAAACTTGATGAAGAAGACATTGCGCGTATTGATGCTCTCGATTGCGGCGACCGTCAAGCAACCCCAAGTTTTGCACCGCAGTGGGATCAAGACACGTTTTAAGCGTGTTCAATATAAAGTGCAGTGAGTCTGCACTTTTTAATGCAAAGGAATAACTATGTTAACCGTTATAGCAATGCTGTCATGTAAAAACGCTGATGCAGCTACGTTACTTAGTGCACTTGATAACTTACAAAAGTTATCGCGCAAAGAAGTAGGGTGTTTACGCTACGAGCTGGCTGTGAAAAATAATGACACGCAAACCGATTACATTGTAACTGAACAATGGGCTACAAATGAGCACTTTGAAGAGCATAAGTTAGCGCCACATTTTAAAACGTTTGGTGAACAGGCCGGTGCTCTACTTACTCACAGTAATATTGATGTGTATAAAACGATTGGTTAATAATATACCCAAACCACCTCAAGATGCAGAATTCAGCGTTTCACAGGTGCTTAATATCAAGGCGTTACTTTGCAAGAATGGCCGTCCCTTTTAAGAAGTAACAACGCTGAGAGTAAGTGCCTGTGAAACGCCCAAAGGGTTGGTTTAAAAGCGATTTATACTGCGTTATTGATTTTAACAATAGAACCACTATTATTTGCAATCAATGCCTTGCCTAAATCGCTTTTAATTCCAACTGAAACTCGCATCTTGAGGTGGTTTGGGTATATAGGGGCAGTGTTTAAAGCCACGTATTTTATATCGAGCTTAGCATGTTAAGCATGGCTTTAATCACGCCTTAGCATGTGACAATGAGTGAGCCTTGATAACTTACCTAATGTATTGACCTGCGTTTTTGGGTATATAAAGTTATGCCATGGTATTTTTCATCGCTCACTGATTATATCCGCTTTATTTGTGTTTATGGCATCGGTGGTCAGTTTTACTTTCATGCAATAAATTTTTAAGTTTTTTGACTGTTGATACTAAATCAAGGAGTCAGTTTATTTATTGTCCAAGATTTAATTTCGGCTTGTATTATATCTAACTCGCCTTAGCGTATTTGACTAGTAATCAAAAAAGACCCTATGGATACTGTGAGACTGTTAAATAAAAGTAACAAAGCTTAACGTTTTACACACACATCAAAAGGTCGAATATGCACACAATAAATAAAAAAGCATTATCAATTGCGGTAGCATTAGCTTGCTCATTCCCGTTACATGCCCAACAAGCTGCTACGAATAATCCAACAAATACGAATGAAAGCAACACTGCGCAAGAACAAAGTACCTCCTTAGAGATTATCTCTGTAACAGCAACCAAACGTAAAACAAAGTTAATGGAAACCCCTGTTGCTATTACAGCATTAACGGAGGCTGAGCTCAGGCAAAATGGCGTAAATAGTGTTAAAGATATAGCTAATCTAGTACCAGGGTTAGATATCTCCACAGCGACGGATCAATCAGCACCTGTTATCTCGATGCGTGGCGTACGCTCTACTAATATTACCGAGCTTGGCGACCCTGCTGTTGGCGTTCACCTTGACGGTATTTATTCGCCAAGAATGCAAGGAGCGCTAGCTCTGATGTATGACATTGAACGAGTTGAGGCATTAAGGGGGCCACAAGGCACGCTATTTGGTCGAAACTCTACAGTTGGTAGCATTAATGTTATCTCAGCAAAGCCTGAATTCACTCATTTATACGGTAATGTGAACGTTGAAGCAGGAAAATACAACAGCAAAAATATTGATGGCGTAATTAATATTCCAATTAATGACGAATTTGCAGTACGGTTTTCTGGCAAAGGATTAAAACGAGATTCTTACCTTGAGGGTTACTACGATCCTAACCAATACGACTCAAGACGATTAAGCGACGATATTCTCAATGCTCCTGTTATCTCAGAGGATTCTTATCAAGGTATTGGTCAAACAGTTACGCAGCGAGAAAACTGGTGGATAGATGGTGCAGGCACTGATCCAGAGGCGCAAAAAGTTCGCCAATTAACCCCCGCAGAAAAAGACGACTTTTATAACAACGCTGATGAATACTCTTTTAGAATTAGTACGCTTTGGGAGCCGTTAGATGGTGGCTTTTCAAATCATACCGTTTTTCAAAAGTACGTTAATAACAGCAATAACAATCTCGATTTAGTTAACTGCGATAAAATTCGCGGTAGAAGTGAAGAGCTGGGCGGCGATTGCACAAACTTTTTACCCAGTGATAATACATATCAAGCTGTTGTGAATGTGCCTGGTAAGCTTAATTTAGATATCACCTATCTTAGAAATACCCTTAACTACGATATCAGTGATGAATATTCGCTTGTGTGGCTACTTGGCTATGAGGATATGGAACGCTCTTCAGCACAAGATAGCGAAGTCGGCCTCGATCCTTGGGATGGGGCAACGTACTTTTTAGATGGCACTGGTGCTGAATCTTTTTCTACAGAAGTGCAATTACAATCTGACGAATACGGCGATTTTATTTGGATTGTTGGTGCTAACTATTTCCACGAAAAAACCACGACCTTAGGTTATTACGATAACCCAATGGACGATAAAGCCTTTTGGGATCAACCTGATCGCTCTACAGACGCATTCGCTTTGTTTGGCCAAGGTACATACAATTTAACTGAAAAATTACATCTAACACTTGGTTATCGTTTTAGTGATGAAACGAAAGAAGATAAAGGAGGCAAAACATACCGCTGCTCTAATGCCGATGGTTGCGCTGTTGGTTGGTTAAATAGAACAGATCTAAATAACTTACCAGTTGATTACTACGAAGATCCTTCAATTTATGCGTCATACTTTGCAAACGATAATAAAGGAAGTTGGCAGCATCATGACTTTCGTGTTGGTTTAGACTACGACATTTCACCTGAAACGATGGTTTATACCTATCTTGCCAGTGGTTTTAAAGCCGGCGGAATTGGTGATGTATATGAAGTCGTAAATGATAGAACCGGCGACGTAACACGCTTTGAAACTAAGTTCGACCCAGAAGAAGTACTTACATGGGAGCTTGGCGCTAAATCGAGCTTTTTTGATAATTCATTAAACTTAAAAGCCGCGTTTTTCTACACAGATTACACCGACATGCAATACGCATCAGTGGGCTCAATCGGTAACGTAGAACGCTTATCTGTGGTAGAAGATGAAGATGGCTCTCCCGTTTTAGATAGTAATGGCGAGCCTGTACTTGATTTTCAAAACAAGCCTGTGATTGCTTATTACACACAAAATGTTCCTAGTTCAACAATCAAAGGTATTGAGCTTGAGTTTGATTGGAAGCCATACCCAAGCGGGCGTATCACCGGTTATGTAACCTGGACCGATGCCAAAGTGACTGACGATTGGAATACTAAGTGGGATTATGATGCTGAGTATCTTTTTGATATTTCTTATGAGGAATCAAAAAATCCTGAAAATACACTGCTATCAACCAACCTTAAAGGCAATAACCTAGCGATGACGCCTAAGTTCACGGCAAATATCAGCTACACACATACATTTGATTTAGGTGAATATGGTTTTATCCATAGTTGGCTTAATGCGAGCTGGAAAGATGAATCGTACTCAACAGTATGGAATGTTGATAAACACTTAGATGATATGGATTTTAGCGTGTCGGACGAGGCGACAAAATACATTGACGATAGCCGAGATGCATTTGCAGTCTATAACGCGTCAATTAAATATGAGCCGCAAGGACAAAGCTGGTACGCAGAAGTATTCGTTAATAATGCCTCTGATGAAACTATTCAATATTGGAATAATACTAGCAAAGGAATTCCAAAAGGCAGCTTTGGCATGCCAAGGTATTACGGTGTAAGAGCTGGTTTTTCATTCTAGATAACCTAACCACAATTAAACTTCCCACAGTCAATATACCACTGTGGGAGGTGTACAATTTAAATAAGGATCAATAATGAAAACTAAGCTTATTAGCTCGTTAGTTGCAGGTTGTGTGTTTATCTCACCTTTTACATATGCCAATTATTTTAAAGATAATTTTTCATGGGGTTACGATAATGCCATTTGGAATGCGCGAAGTGGCGACAATGGCTCGCCTTTTGGCTGTGAATTTTCCCCTGCAATGATTAACCCAAGCCAACAGGGGATCACGCTTTCATTATCACAAGGCGCATGTGCTGAGCTGCAAAGTAATAATTTCTATGGCTTTGGCAAGGTGCAAGGCAGTGTTAAGTCAGGGAATACGCAAGGCACTGTGTCTTCTATTTTTACTTACACATCGTGGTGGGACTCCCCCGGCAGAGCATGGCAAGAGATAGATATTGAGCTTTTACCCTCCCTTGGGAACGTTGTTCATACCAATGTGATTTATCAGCCGCAAGGTGGCACTTATCAAAGCTGGGAAAAGGACATCGACTTAAGTCAATACGGACTTGATTACAGAGAAAACTTATTAACTATTGGCTTTGATTGGTCTAGCAACTCGATTCGTTGGTACCTATACGACGCTCAAGGAAATGAGCAAACATTAAGAGTGCTCTACAAAGACAATGGCGATGGTCATTTAGCTGAAAATGAAATTCCCGCGTATGCATGGCCGATGGATAATACAAAAATAATGATTAACCAATGGAATGGTGATAACTCAACCGAAGGCTATTACTTCCCAGGTCAATACTACGGCAGTCCTTCGTGGGCGTACTATGATTTTATTGAGTACATTCCCCAATAAAATTAAGAAGTTTGTATCTATAAATAGAATTTAATCTCGAAGGTTTTTAATGTATCAAATCAAATATTCTAAATTATTATTTTGCTTATTGCCCGTAGTTGGGGCGCTTACTTGTCAATATTCATTCAGTGCAGAGCGTGAGCAAGTCAACTGGCCTTATGTAAACACTAAACTTAAACGCGATCCCGCTGTAGAAGCGCAAATTGAACAACTACTGGCAAAGATGACCATAGAGCAAAAAGTGGCGCAAATGATTCAGCCCGAAATTGGTTATTTAAGTGTTGAACAAATGCGCAAATATGGGTTTGGTTCATACCTAAATGGCGGTAATACAGCGCCCTATGGCGACAAACGCGCTGATCAGGCCACATGGTTAAAATATGCCGATGAAATGTACCTAGCATCAATGGACTCAACGAAAGACGGTATTGCAATACCGACTATTTGGGGTACTGATGCCATGCATGGACATAGCAATGTGTATGGCGCTACGTTATTTCCGCACAATATTGGCTTAGGAGCTGCGCACGATGCCGACTTAATTAAGCGCATAGGCCAAGCAACAGCGAAAGAAGTCTCAGCCACTGGGATTGAATGGAGTTTTGCTCCTACTGTCGCTGTAGTCAGAGATGATCGCTGGGGCAGAACCTATGAAAGTTACTCAGAAGACCCTGAATTAGTTAGGCTGTATGCAGGTAGTATGGTGACAGGTATTCAAGGTGATATAGGCGCTGACTTTTTAAAAGGCAGTAACCGTATTGCAACCGCAAAACATTTTGTGGGCGATGGTGGTACAGAGCGAGGCGTTGATCGCGGAAATACGCTTATCGATGAAAAAGGATTAAGAGATATTCACAGCGCAGGTTATTTTTCGGCTATTAATGAAGGTGTGCAATCAGTGATGGCATCATTTAATAGTTGGAATGGCAAACGTGTACATGGCGATAAACATTTATTAACGGATGTACTTAAAAACCAACTTGGTTTTGATGGGTTTGTAGTCAGTGATTGGAATGCTCACAAGTTTGTAGAAGGCTGCGATTTAGAGCAATGTGCGCAAGCAATTAACGCGGGCGTTGATGTGATCATGGTGCCAGAGCATTTTGAAGCGTTTTATCATAATACTGTTAAGCAAGTGAAAGACGGTGTAATCGCAGAATCAAGAATTAACGATGCCGTTAGGCGCTTTTTAAGGGCTAAAATCCGCTGGGGTGTGTTTTCGAAGAGCAAACCATCAGCGCGACCTGAATCACAACACCCGCAGTGGTTAGGTGCTAATGAGCATCGCACTTTGGCAAGAGAAGCGGTTCGTAAGTCACTCGTTCTATTAAAAAACAACGAAAACGTGCTGCCAATCAAAGCGAGTAGCCGCATCTTAGTTGCCGGCAAAGGTGCAAATGCAATCAATATGCAAGCAGGAGGCTGGAGTGTTTCTTGGCAGGGCACAGACAATACCAATAGTGACTTTCCAAATGCAACCTCTATTTATGCGGGTTTACAGTCGCAAGTAACAAAAGCGGGTGGTGAGATCACTTTGAGCGAGTCTGGTGAGTATAAAACCAAGCCAGATGTAGCCATTGTTGTTATTGGTGAAGAACCTTATGCAGAATGGTTTGGTGACATCGAGATGCTTGAGTTTCAGCATGAAACTAAACATGCACTTGCGTTATTAAAGCAGCTTAAAGCTGATAATATTCCTGTAGTAACGGTATTTTTAAGCGGCCGCCCGTTGTGGGTTAATAAAGAGCTCAATGCATCGGATGCTTTTGTTGCTGCTTGGCTACCAGGCTCTGAAGGTGAGGGCGTTGCAGATGTACTATTAACTAATAGCCAAGGTAAAGCCCAGTTTGATTTCAGCGGTAAGTTGAGTTTTTCATGGCCTAAATATGATGACCAATTTACGTTAAACTTAAACGATGCTGACTATGATCCATTATTTGCTTATGGCTATGGCTTAACTTATCAGGACAAAATAAATGTGTCTGTTTTGAGTGAGAAGACCAGCCCTAAAAAAATGGTTAATAGTGACTCACATCCCCTGTTTGTAAGAAACTTAGCCAAAAATATGACTTGGCAACTGGCAGATACAAGCACAGAAAAGGTGTTAGCCAGCGGTGCATCAGCAACCAGTGGCGATAAACAAAGTTTACTTATGCAATCAGTCAATTTATCTTATCAAGAAGATGGCCGTGGCTTTAATTGGCGCGCACAAGCCGCTGTTAGCTTGAGTCACCTAGAGCCTAAACAGCTAGATAGTAAATTTAGTGCAGGTTACCTTGAATTAAAAATGCGCATAGATAAAGCTCCTGAACAAGGAGCAAACTTGCAAGTCATGTGTAGCGAAAATCATTGCTTAAGGAATATTGATTTTTCATCGTTTTCACAATTAATGACAGACAAAAGTTGGCATACTCTAGCAATCCCTTTGCACTGTGGTGATAGCGGACTTGCTGAGCAAAAAATAACAGACGCGCTGCGCATTACTAGTCAAAATTTAAGTTTAGCAATTGCTGATGTGGCGTTGACTATAAAACCGAGTAATGACTCATTATCATTAACGTGTGCAAAGTAATACCCATGGCTGTTGATTAACGTTTATTAATCAACAGCCTATAACATTGGATTTAATAATGTGAATAGTAATAACCCTAGAAGTCAGTTGTTCTGGTTATTCCAAAGTTGTGGTTGGATTGTCTATGCAATGCTGACCGAATTAATGATAAAAATACCAAGCGAAGAGCCATGGACAATACATATACCGCATTTAATTATTGATGTAGCGTGTGGCTTTTTGATCACTTTAACGTTAAGACGATTTTACAACTGTTTTAGTCAACAAGAGCTCAAAGTTAAAGTCGCGTTACGTATTATGCTGCTTCTAATTGCAACATTACTCTGGACGCAAATTAAATGGATTTCCTTGCAGTGGTTATATGGTAACTGGTGGCTTTCAATGTCATGGTTTGACTTTGGTACATGGACGTCAGCCTCGTTAACCATGCTTTCAACATGGACTGCCTTTTATTACGGGATCAAAATTTATTTAGATAATCTTGAGCAAACTCAAAAGGCCGCAGAAGCTACCCATTTAGCGAAAGAGTCACAGCTAAAAATGCTTCGATATCAGCTTAACCCGCATTTTATGTTCAATAGTATTAACGCCATTTGCACGTTAATATTGAAAAAAGAAAGCTTGCAGGCAGTTAACATGCTTGAAAAACTATGTGACTTATTGCGCCATAGTTTATATACCGACCCACTTGAAAAAGTAGCTATCAAAGAAGAAATCGCAATGTTAAGAACCTACTTAGATATAGAGCAATGCCGATTTGCTGACAAGCTAGAGGTTAATATTAGCGTTGATGAACCATGCAACGATTTATTAATACCTTCTTTATTAATTCAACCATTGGTAGAAAACGCGTTAAAACATGGTATGCGAGCAGATCAAAAAATGGTGATCACAATTAATGTTGAAAAAACAAAATCCGCATTGCTCATTAAAGTTGCTGATACTGGTAAAGGCTTTGATGATAATAAAAAAACCAAAAGAGGCATCGGCTTGGCTAATTGTGAGCAACGCTTAAAATTAATATATGGTAATAGTCACCGAATTGAAAAAGGCAATGCGACTACCGGTGGTGCGTGGTTTTGTATCTCTCTTCCAATTAATGGTTTGCAATCATGATTCAATTAAAAACGTTACTCGTTGATGACGAATACAGTGCTATTGAAGGTTTGCGTATTCGCTTAGAAGCCTTTGCTGAAATTGAAGTGATTGGCAGTGCACAAAGTGTTGATGAAGCAATTAAAGTACTTAACGAATATGATGTAGATTTAGTGTTTCTAGATATAGAAATGCCAACAAAGTCAGGTTTTGAATTAATTAAACATTTTCAACCAGAGAGCTGCCCTGCGGTTATCTTTGTTACGGCATTTCATCAACATGCTGTTAAAGCTTTTGAAGTGAGGGCGCTGGATTATTTACTTAAGCCCGTTAAGTTAGCTCGCCTTGCAGAAGCCATTGAAAGAGTTATTAAAACAGAAAAGCTAAACAGAAAAACCGAACTTATTGAAGTGCACCAATCGCTGGTGATCAATGAATCGCAACCACTTGAAGTGGCGGGTAATTCTGACTATGAGTTTGAAGCTGAGAATTTAGTTATTCAAGATGCTAAAAACCCAATTCAAATTATTCCGTTTAAAGATATTTTATGGATTGATGCGGCGGGGGATTATATGTGTGTACACACACCTGCTGAAACACACGTAATGCGTGCGCGTTTAAAAGAGCTTGAAAAAAACACCTTGCCTGAAGATTTCCTGCGAATACATAAATCAACGATTGTGAATTTAAGCCATATAAAGCAACTTAACCCACTTAGAAACTCTGAATACACGGCTGTATTACAAAGTGGTAAAACACTTAAAGTCAGTCGTACCTATAGTAAAAATTTAAAGAGTTTGTTCAAATAATAAATATATTAATATTGAGAGTATTAAACTATAACTTTAACAGTTTGTATAATAGGCATTTGTTACGCTATCTCAGGTCATAATTTATAAGGATTTTAAATTTCTATGGCAAAACCTCAGCTTTTTTGGATTATTTTAATATTATTGATTACCTGTTTTATGCCTTGCGGTTTTTTCATCTGGTATGAAAGTGTGGATCCCGCATTTATCCCTAATGCTAATTACAATTTTATTTTACAATGGGTTTTACCCTCGCTGACAGTGCTGACGATTGGTTACCTTTTTAGTCAGTATAAGAATTTTGCTCAAGTGAAGGAAAGCTTAGATGAGCATTTTATTGCTGAGGGACGTTTAGTTAAGTATTTTACGCTGCTTTTTAGTCCAGTGTTTATTTACTTTTACTTTTGGACATTCATTAATATCCCAATACAGTTATGGGCAAATTATCAATTGGCTGAGTATTGGTCGCAAGAATATTTATTAGTTGAGGCAACAACATGTAGTAGTGACTATGAGCCGCACTGCGTAGAATTAAAGTTTTCCGATTTAGCAAGTGAAGAAACACATTCAATAAGATGGTATTTAGATAAAGCTGAATTATTAACGCTCAAGAATAAAAGAGTAAATCTGGTCGGTGAAAAAAGTTATTTTGGTTATATTATCAATACAATACAGTGGTGATCAAAGCTTTAAAAGGCATTATTGTGATTTGTGGTGGTTATAAAAAGGCCTATACTACCCCTGCCATTTTGCAGGGGTAGTATAAATTGGTTAACCGCGATTATGCTCGCGAGCGTAATCAATATTGGGCCCTTTAGGGACGATTTGCGTTGGGTTGATCATGGTATGACTAAAATAATAATGTCGTTTGATATGATAAAAATCAACGGTTTCTTTAACGCCAGCAACTTGATAAAGCTCACGTAAGTATTCACTCAGTGCCGGGTAATTTTCGATAGTACGCAGATTACATTTAAAATGCCCAACATACACACTGTCAAAGCGTATTAGAGTGGTGAATAATCGCCAATCTGCTTCGGTTAGGGTGTTGCCCACTAAATAGCGCTGCTTGAGTAAAATACTTTCGACTTTGTCTAATGCAGTGAATAAGTCATTAAATGCTTCTTCATAGGCTTTTTGAGTGGTCGCAAACCCAGTACGATACACGCCATTATTAATGTTGTTGTACACCAGCTCATTAATTGCATCGATTTCAGCGTGCAAGTTATTTGGGTAAAAGTCTAGTTTATTGCCAGTTAAATCATTGAAGGCGCTGTTAAACATGCGAATGATTTCAGCAGATTCATTACTGACTATTTTATTTTGCTGTTTATCCCAAAGCACAGGCACAGTTACTCTTCCGGAATAATCTGCTTTATTTTCGGTGTATATTTGATGCATAAATTGCTTATCAAAAAGTGCATCTCCAGTGCTGTGGTTGTTTTTATCAAACGTCCAACCATTATCTAACATATCTGGGCTAACCACAGAGACATCAATATAGTCTTCAAGGCCTTTTAATTTTCTAAAAATCAAGGTGCGGTGCGCCCATGGGCAGGCTAATGAAACATATAAATGATAACGGCCTTTCTGTGCCTTAAAGCCCGCCTCACCAGTTGGGCCTGCGCTGCCATCTTTGGTTACCCAGTTACGTAATTGTGCAGACTCGCGTTTAAACTCACCATCGCTTTTATCGGTGTCGTACCATTTATCTTGCCATTTACCGTTGACTAGTAATCCCATAATTGACTCCTATATCGTGTTTTAAAAGCTACCAAATTTACCGCTTTGGTAATCACTAATTGCTTCTCGTAATTGATCTTGCGTATTCATCACAAACGGGCCCATGTGAGCAATAGGTTCATTAAGCGGATCACCGGCTAAAATAAGTACCCCAGCGCCGCTTTGCGAGCTAAATTTAATATCACTCCCGGGCTCTAAAATAAGTAGGCTGCCAGCCATTACTGGACCACCTTGTTCGGTGTTGATTGAGCCGGTATGAATATAAATCATCACCTTGCTTTGTGTCAGTGGTGGATGAGCAAACTCAGTGCCTACAGGTAATGTTACATCTGCTAGCATGCCATTGGCTGCTAGTTCTTGTAGGCTTGAAACCTGAGTTTGCTGGTCAAATTGCCAACTGCCAGCCAGTGCTTTTAGTTCAACACCTTGACTATTTTTATGTTCAGGTGCAGGGTGCTCAGTAGTATCTTGATATTTCGGTGCTCTGAGCTTTTCAGTGCTTGGCATATTGAGCCAAATTTGAAAGCCATGCATCCCCTCAATCGCATCGGCAAGTGGCATTTCGCTATGGATAACGCCAAAGCCGGTACTCATCCATTGCACATCACCTGCGCGAATAGCTTTTTTATTGCCCATTTGATCTTGGTGTTCAAAGCCGCCTTTAATAATGTAGGTAAAGGTTTCGATACCACGATGCGGGTGGGCAGGAAACCCACCCATAAAGTCACTGTGATCGTCGGATTTTAATTCGTCGATCATTAAAAAAGGATCTAAATGCTTACCATCAAAGCCTGGTATCCGGCTAATATTTACGCCATCACCATCTTGGGTTGCATGGCTATTGAGTTGCTTTATTACTTTCATTGCTTTGCTCCTAATCTTGTATGGTATTATTTAAACACAATAAAATTAAACAACCATGGGTAAAAATAGCACTATTCATTCGTTTTAACAGAACGTTCTGATTTTTGTTTTTTCGTTAGGTTATCCGCTACAAAAGCCCCGCGATTGCCAGACTGATGTGCAGGTCCTACGGTGCTATCAACCATGGTTTGTTGTTCGGTGCTGGCATTAATCGCAGCGCCAAAAATAATAATATAGGCGCTGATATACAACCACATCAACATGATCACGACCCCGCCTAACGAACCATAGGTCTCATTGTATGAAGCAAACTGTGACACATAATATGAAAACCCTAATGATGCGATGATCCAAAGCCCAGTAGCCATTACTGAACCAGTTGTAACCCAACGCCACTTTGCCGCTTTTCTATGGGGTGCATAACGATATACAAAAGCTAAAGCAAAATGAAAAGTCGCTGCTAGTAATAGCCAAGTGAGTAATTTGATCACCGTATCGATACTGTTTTCTAGACCAACAATATTGAGTGCGATAGGCAATATACCAATGATTAATAATGCGATTACTGCGACCAATATAGCGCCAATAGAGAATAGAAAGCGCACTAAAAGCGCTTTGAAAAACTGCCTTTTGGTTTGCTCATGGTAGGTAATATTGCAGGCTGTGATCAGTGCTTGGCAGCCCTTACTGCTACTCCATGTGGTTAATAACAACGTGCTTATTGCACTAACACTTAACACTTTTTGTGATTGTTGGGTAACTTCAGATACCTGTTGTAGAACGATTTCTCGGCTGCTTGGTGGCAATAAAGTAATAAACTTACTAATCTGTTCACTAACATCCGCCGTAGAGGCGAAATAAGCATACAGCGAAACACAGGCTGCCAGTGCTGGAAAAATAGCGAGTAATGCGTAAAAGGCGACACCAGCGGCAACAAAGGATAAGTTATCTTGCGACATACTTTGGTATACCCGCTTGCTGATATCCCACCAGCCCAGCAAGGGGATCTCGGTTGGTTTATCTGCTGTGTAGCCACGTGGTTTATGTGCCATATTTTATTCCTTGCTGATGGTTATTAGTCACTATTTATTAGAAGTTAGGGTGCAAGGTGCTTGCCAGCTTAAGTTGGCGTTTAATTTGCTTCTACAGAATTAATGGTTTCATCAATAAAGAGCGCATGAGTTACATATGGAAATAATGAATAGTATTAATAATCAAATTATTAGCGCATTAAAAATACAAACAACGAGTACCAACGCGGATCCTTTAGCGCCAGTATCTTGGCAAGGTATAAACTCACAAATTGCGCATTTTTTACAAAGTGCTTGGCAAATGTTACCCGCTCTCACTTTAGGTATAGCAGCAATAATCGTGTGCTATTTTTTAGCAAAGCCTGTGTCTTATTTATTAGTGAAACCTATTGGCTATGTAAGTGAAAGGCGGTTATTGCATGTTGTTGCTCGTCGCTTTATTAGTACTGTGATCATTTTGTTTGGAGTTTATTTATTTTTACGCTTAGCAGGCTTAAGTGAATTTGCCGTGGCGATAATGAGCGGTACTGGATTAGTCGGGCTAATCTTAGGTTTTGCATTTCGTGATATTGCAGAGAACTTTATATCGAGCATGCTATTAAGTGTGCAACGTCCTTTTCGTATTGATGATGTTATTGAAGTCGATGGCTGCTTAGGGGTAGTAAAAAAGGTCACTGCGCGGGCGACCACATTAGTTGATTTTGATGGTAATCATATTCAAATACCTAATGCGACTGTTTATAAAAATGTGATTAAAAACCTTACTGCTAATCCGAAAATGCGCGGTCACTATAAAATAGGCATAGGTTACGATAACGATATACGTAACACTCAGCAGTTAGCGCTGAGTTTAATGGATAAACAAGCTGCTGTGCTAAAAGATCCGGCCCCACAGGTGTTACTTGATGAATTAGGCTCAGCCACTATCAATCTCAGTATTTACTTTTGGGTTAATAGTGAGCAAAACAGCCCGGTTAAGGTAGCGTCGCAATTGATGCGTGAAATGGTTAATAGCTTTAACGCGCATGGTATTAGTATGCCTGATGATGCTCGTGAACGGATTATTTTAAATGCACCAAGTGAGCAAGCACAAAAGACTCCGGAACAACCCACTACGCAAGATCAAAAAGTCAAACCGATTGCGCATCTGGATGCTGGTATTGATGATGTGAGCAGTGATGCTGATGAAATTCGTGAACAAGCTGAGCGCTCTCGCGATCCTGAGCAAGGCAACAATATTATTTAACTTGCTCTTTAAATAATATACTTAGTTTAATGGCCGTGGGTTCGGCAATTTTATTTAGCAAAGACTGAGGTATCGCTCGAGGAGAAAGTTTTACTGAAGACAGTTCATGTATGGATTGGTTATGTTTTTACCATCAATCTACTGTTGCTTTGTTATTACTGTAGCTTATCTTCCTCTAGACGATTAATTACCACAAAGTGGTTCACTGTTTTTGTGGGCTGCTCGCCGATAGCGTATACTGTTGTGCTTGTAATTTTGACTTATCTATTTTGTGCTAACGGATCAGTTTAAATTTCGCCGTCTTCTTACTCCTTTCTAAAATGATATTAAATAAATGAATGATATAACAGTAGCAACTCATAACGGTAATTTTCATGCGGATGATGTGTTTAGTATCGCCGCACTTAGGCATATTCTTCCTACTTTTAAACTTATACGTACCCGTGATTTAGAATTAATCGCGCAAGCTGACATAGTGATTGATGTTGGCGGCGTATATGACCCAGCTGCTGGACGTTTTGATCATCACCAACGTGGCGGTGCCGGTGAGCGTGAAAATGGCATCCCATACTCATCATTTGGTTTAATTTGGCAAAAATATGGTTTAGAGCTGTGTCAGGGTGACCAAGATGTTGCGCATGCAGTTGATGCCGGTTTGGTATCGACCATTGATGCGATTGATTGCGGTCATGTTGAAGGTGTATCGAAAGGGATCAGTCTTAGCCAAACAATTTCAATGTTTAACCCAACATGGCAAGAGGAAAGTGACTTTGATCGTTGTTTTGATGAGGCGGTTGAATTTGCATCGCGTGTTTTAACACGTTTTATTGCAGCAGCCAGTGGCGGCATTAATGCTAAAGCAATCGTCGCTAAAGCGATTGATAACGCAGATGATGCAAGAGTGATTGTATTAGAGCAATACACGCCGTGGAAAAAAACTGTGCATGCTTTATCGCAAGAAGCGTTATACATGGTTTATCCATCGCATTCAGGCAAATGGATTTTGCAAACGGTGCCTGTTGAACCGGGTTCATTTGAAGACAGAAAGTCACTACCAAAAGCATGGGCTGGTTTATCAGATGCTGCATTTCAAGCGCAAACGGGCATTGATGACGCAATGTTTTGCCACAATGGCTTGTTTATCGCAGGCGCAGAATCATTTGCAAGTACCATGAAACTTGCTGCTATGGCGTTGCAAGACGGATAAAACGAAGTCACGGTTATTAAAAAGGGGGGAAGCGCTGTACTGGCTTCCCCCCTTTTTGTATTAGTGCCTAAAGTTTTCTAGCAACGCTGGAATACCTGGCAGCATGCCCACCATGGCCATAACACTGGTCAATAATACAAACATAAACAGCGGAATGATCCAGCGACTCATATGGGTCAGCTCAGAGCTGCGCTCTTTACAGCCAATTAAGCCTAAGTTATCGAGCAGCATGGTCAGTGACCAGCCAAACGCTGGGTTTACTAACGTTGAAGCAAATACCACAATAGCTGCTGATTGCGTGGTTTTACCTTCGCGAGTCATTTCCATACCCGCCTCAAGCAGTGGGATAAATACACCCACTATTAACGCCACACACAGTACCGGTTGCCAAATGGCGAGATCCATTGGATAACCCCATATACCTGCAATTACACAAAAAAGTGCGGTTAAAATTGCACCCGCTGGAATAGGGCGCTTAGCAATCGCGGCAGGCACAATATACGTGCCCCATGATGAGGTGAAGTTAGACCCACCTAAAATAGAGCCAAAGGTTTGCCTAACTGATGCACTGAGCATAGTATCGTCAATGTTCATTTGCACTTTTTCAGTACGTTTTGGGTAGCTGATCTTTTGGAATACTTGATGGCCTAAAAAGTCTGGCGACCACATGGCCACTGCCAGTATGGCAAAGGGCAATACGACTACAAAGCTTTCAAGAGTCGGCAAACCTAACATCCAACCGGTGTTTTCACCCCACCAATACATAGGGTTCATATTTGGTAACCCGGGGGCGGTTTTAAATTCAAACGGCGCACCTAAGGCAAAGGCCGTTAAACCACCAATAAGGCAGCTGAGCGGCACAGCTAACCAACGTTTTTTAAAATGTTCGAGTAGCGCGTACAGTAAAATAGTGGCCAAAATAACGATGAAGGCAATGTGGGTCATTTGAATTTGTTCAGCCCATGCAAACAGTTTCTTTACTTGCGATATAGTGCCTATGAATCCTAAGTAAAGTAATAATCCGCCGCACACCCCTTTACTGGTTAGTCGTGCCAACAAACTGCCGCCTTTACTGATGGCAAGCAGTAACCCTAAGGCGCCAATGAGTAGCCCGAATGCCATTGGGTGTCCGCCTGCTGCAACAACAATGGGAATTAATGGAATGAGTGGTCCGTGGGTTCCCGCTAAGTTAGCAGTGGGTAAAATAAAACCTGAAAACAAGATGATAAAAATAGCCACTATGAGTAACTCATAGCGTACGTTTTCTAACACAAAGGCGTCACTTAAACCAAGCGGTGCGGCAAAGGTGGCGGCAATAGCGCCTACCATAACAACTTTACCAATTGTCCCTGCCATCGCGGGAATTGTGTCTTCAAATTCGAAGCGGTAATCCCGAAAAGGCAAGTTAGGACGCCAGCGCTTTGGCTGCATAATTTGCAGTTCATGCTCGAGATAATCGTCTCGACTGGCAAACTCAGAGCTTGGTTTATGAAGATTTTTATAGCTATCGGAAACGGTTTGAGTATCGCTTACCTGCTCAGCTTGGGATGACGTGTCATCTTTTGGCGTGGTTGTCATGAATTCTCCTGCAACATTGTTGCTAACTCAAAATAAAAAAACAGCTTGTATAAAGCAATGAATATTGAATCGATAGAATAAAGTAGAGGTTTATCAATTACGATTAGGCAAAGGTCGAGCATGACGGATTAAAGTAGCTTGGCGCAGGTATAGCCAGCAGAGAAGAAAATATTCAAAAGTTAATTTCTATTGTTAATAATCAATACCTTATTTTCATATTTGTTGTTTATTGCTTTAAAAAAGCCAGTTATACGGCACGCATTAATGAATTACTGGGTGCTAAGTCTTTAGTCTAATGGCTAGGAGCTCACTCAAAGCTAAGCTCTGTTTTATTCTGTATAGCCGCCAGGGCGACTGTCTTGCATTAATAGATCAAGTTTTCTTTGTGCTTTTTTATAGTTATCTAAATCGAT
The DNA here is from genome assembly GCF_014163635.1 of Pseudoalteromonas sp. SR44-8. Lineage (NCBI taxonomy): Bacteria > Pseudomonadati > Pseudomonadota > Gammaproteobacteria > Alteromonadales > Pseudoalteromonadaceae > Pseudoalteromonas > Pseudoalteromonas sp. SR44-8. Next base: position 12,267 of record NZ_JACJDS010000035.1, on the reverse strand, counting down.
TACTTCAATCATTTCGCATTCGTCTCTTACCATTTCGGTGATAAGGCTAGGATAGTGGCGGCAATCTTCAGGGCGGTCTAAATAAATACTGCAGGTATATTTATTTGCGGCGAGGGGATTTATTTTTGGTGCTATTTCAAGAAAAGGGCATTGGCTTAGTTTTACTCCCGATTGTGGGTCGTGCCATATTTGGTTATTTTTAACGAACTCAAAGATTTCGGGGTTAAATATCTCCCATAGATCAATCTCTTCTTGCGTGGCGCTCAGATCGCCACCACCGTATTTAATACAGCATTTACCACATTGATTACATTCTTTCATGGTTCGCTAATTTGTAAGATGGACTAATTCTAGTGTATCACCGATTGTTTTTAGTGCAGCTGTGTTTTTGCAGGGGTAATTTGTCAGATGCTATTTTATTTACAACAAGGTCAATTTTGTTCAATACATGGCTTATTGCAACAACAGATAATAAACGCCACTTTAAATAACCTAAGTATACGTTATGACTTTATCAGTGATCATCTCAATGGCACTATTTGCCTTGGCGGCGTCTATATCACCCGGGCCAGTTAACCTTGTTTCGTTAAGTAGTAGTGCGCGATATGGGGCAAAAAGAGGCTTAATATTTGTGACTGGTGCTACCTTTGGTTTCATTGCATTATTTTTGTTTATTGGTTTTAGTTTGCATTATCTCATTGCGCAATTAGCCTGGATCACTGGTGTATTACAGTGGCTCGGTATCGCTTTTTTACTTTATCTCAGTTATCAATTATTTATCGATGATGGCGGCCTCACAGCTGACGCTAAGCAAAATGCCCCTACCTTTATGACAGGTGTGATCATGCAATGGCTTAACCCTAAAGCGTGGTTGGCTTCTTTATCAGGCATTGCAGCATATAGTCCAGGGGCGCAAGGATTTGAACTGGTTACTTTTGCAAGTTTATATTTACCTATTTGTTGGTTATCACTTGGCTGTTGGGTTTGGCTAGGTATACGGCTCGGGCAGCATTTTCAAAGCCCAGCTAAAATGCGAGTGATGAATAAAATTCTTGCACTATTACTGGCTGGCAGCTGCTTTTTATTATTGATTTAGTGGTTTTAATTTACAGTGATAAAGTACGGCGATATTGCTCGGGAGTTGCCGCTACGCGTTGTTTAAAGACCCGCTGAAAATGCGCTTGATCACTAAAACCTGCACTGTGAGCGATACTTGCTATTGGCTGGCCTTGTTTTAGTGCTTGCTGACCTAATTGAATACGACGATTTAACCGATAAGCGTGCGGAGTCATATTAAAATGACGTTTAAAAGCGCGCACTAAATAACTGCTGCTAAAGCCAAAAAGTTTACTGATTGTGTTAATTGATTGGTCTTCAAAACAGTGCTCATTCAGGTAGTTCGCTACTTGATATAGCTTATTTTCAGGTAACAACGTTTGCTCGTGTAATGGCTCAACGCAATCAAGGTACGTAAATAATTGTACGAAGTAACTACTTAGCAACGTGCGCTTTTGTGCTGCGGTAAACGTATTTGTCATTAGGTTTTGGCACAAGATAACAAAGTCCTGATAAAGCTGTGGTAGTAGCACTGTATCCAAGCGACTTCCTTGCCAGTTTTGTTGCTTTGTGACGCCAGACTCGAACAATAACGCTGCTAACCAATTTTTATCTATATGCATCATGTAATAAGCCCACGCTGAGTTTTGCTTTGGATTACAGGCGTGGACTTCATCAGGGTTCATTAATACTAAATTACCATGTGTTACTTGATGTAGACGATCTTCACAAATGAATTCACTTTGCCCCGCTAAAATTGCGCCAATTGACCATTGCAGGTGGGAGTGGGGAGCATAAGTGACTTTGCGGCCATCTAATACTTGGCGCAGCTCGACAAATGGTAACTCGGGGTCGCGCCAAAAAATAGGGTGTGTTGTTGGGAGCATACTATTTTCCACAATTGAAAACCTATTTCCAGTATACCCCTAGTTGTAGTGTATAAATCTACTCTCAGAGTAAATTATTCACCAAAAAATCAGTGAGTAACTGCGTCACTTAGCTGCATGCAATTGTGTGCTGAGCGGGTGTGTTTTTAGGTATCATTATTGGTCTGTTTGCACCCGTTAGAGCATAACGCAGATACTTAATTTTGGTATTTCCAGTACGGCGGGTTGCCATAAACTTCACTAAAGTAATCAATACATACTCGAACATTTAACGGTGGTTGTCGTGTATTAGGGTAAATTGCAGTAATGTTTTGTGGTCCTGTTTTTATTGTTGGCGCAAATTCACTTAAGAGTGAAACAAGTGTGCCTGTTTTTAAGCTTTCACCAATTAACCAATCAGGGAATAATACAATTCCCATGTCGTTCAAAGCCCCGATAAACAGCGTTTCAGCGTTGTTAGATACTAAAGTCGGTATTACACTTTGCTGCTGCCATGACGAATTAATTTTGAATAACCAACGATTTTGCCCCGATGAACCGCGATAAATTAAGCCCTGATGCTGACTAAGATCAGCCGGCACTTTTGGTGTGCCATATTTTTTCAGATAAGCAGGGGATGCGGCTAAATGATAAGTTTGCAGTCCTAATGTTTTAGCATGTAACGATGAATCTGCAAGAGATCCGATACGAAAAATCACGTCAGCGGCATCAATATGCGGATCGATAAAATCATCGGTTTGAGTCAACTCTACTTGAATTTTCGGATAGCGATTTAAAAACTCACCAAGCCAAGGCGCTATGTGTTTTTGTCCGAAAAAAACCGGCGCATTAATTCTTATCAACCCTTTGGGTTGAGTTGCTCTATCTTGCAGCTCGTTTCGTACTTCGTTGAGTTGCTCGGTCATTGATCGCGCATAATCATGAAAAATTCGGCCCGCTTCGGTTGGCATTATTGCTCTTGTGTTACGGTAAAAAAGTTGCTGACCAAGGGCATCTTCAAGTTGCAAAATTACTCTAGAGACCATAGAAGGCGATACATTTTCATGTCGAGCAACAACAGAAAAGCTTTTACATTTATACACGGCGATAAAAAATTTTAACGCTCTGATATTGATCGAACTGAAATCATTCATTTGTGCAAATCCTGCAAAAGTGTTTCTTATATAATCCCATTTTTCGCGTTAAAGCTCTAGGTTATTATGTATTCCTTATTAATAGGAGATTTGCATGCAGTTTATTTTGATTTTAATTGTCGTTATGGGAGGAATGGGGCTGTCTGTAGAAGCAGGCTTATTGGGCCCTTTAGGTGGTGAGGTTGGAGAATTATGGGCCACATTTAGTGTGTTTGGTGTTGGTGCTGCTCTTACCTTTATGTTGATGCTATTTTTTAGTCCTCGGAATAGCCCATCTTTTTTCAAACAACCATCATGGACATTGTTAGGTGGCGTGTTGGGGCCTGTTTATGTCGTTATATTGACGTTCACAGCACCTGTGATAGGTATTGCTATGACGATGATCAGTATCTTGATGGGACAAATAGCGAAAAGTTTGCTGATAGATCATTATGGTTTATTTGGTAGTCAACATCGCCAGATTGACCGTAAACGGCTTATGGCACTATTTTTTATTGTCATTGCATTAATTCTGATGGCACAAGGTTAGGGGACGCTAATGACTATAATTATGATAATTCTGGCGGTGATTGGTGGTGCAACCTTGAGTATTCAGGCTGCCATTAATGGCCAATTAGGAAGTAAAGTAGGTGTTTTTCGCTGCGCATTTTTAACCTTTTCGGTGGGTGCGTTGATCACCGGGTTACTTATCTTTTATTTTGAACCTAGGCATGCGCTAACCCTGTTGGATGTGCCAAAGTGGCAATTATTAGGGGCAATGTGTGGAGTACCCTATATCGTGATAATGGTGTTTGCTGTGCAGCGAATTGGCACCGCAGTCGCAACGGTTGCGGTAATATTCGGTCAATTATTTATGAGTATGTTAATTGATAATTTTGGTTGGCTTGGTAACGATGTGATTGCTTTTTCGCCAAGTCGTATTGGCGCTGTAATATGTTTGGGTATTGCGCTGTATTTTATTCATGCAAGTGGTAAAGATACAGCAAAAACTGAGAGTTAGCCTTGAAACAATAAAAATTTGGCTGAGGTGATAACTTGTAACAGGGGGGTTAACACCTGATTTGAGCTGAGATTTTTTCCCCGCCTTAGGCTTGATACGCTTTAGAATGAATCATTTTAGTCTCGAGTGTATTAGAATAGTACGCTCTCGGCCTTGTATTTTCTTTCGTTTCGCTTTGAGTTGTTGTTCTTAGCCATGCAAGATAGTTAATTTGGCTGTAATTTCTAACAAAAGGTAATGAAAGAATAATGAATACAAAACTGTATAAATCAGTATTGAACTTAGCCGGTGAGCTAATGAATGCTGCACAGCAGCAAGATCAAGTTACGTTCGATTCACTCTATGGGCAGCTAAAAGCACTGTGTATTGAGCATGAAAATACTGAGAAAGATCATCCTGTACAGTGGGAAACGCTCGCTGATTTTACCGATGAGTTTGCCGATGCGTTGTTGATCTATGAAAAAGCATTAGCTAAAGCCAGCGCCATCAATGCGAAAGATTATATGTCGTCAATTGGTTATGCGATGGCAACTATGCATGTTGAACTAGGGCAAACCGAAGCTGCTATCGTAAGTTTACAAGCTGCGCAGGTTAGCGCAAATAAAATTCCTGATAAAGCGCTGAAGGCTGAAATAGCTCAGCTACTACAACAATTACAGTAAAATTAGCTCGTTGATTATGTTTAAGAGGTCACAATAAATGGATGTTACGCTAGGCACTAGCCCTAAACTGATTGCGCAAGCGCATGCTATTCGCCACCAGGTATTTGTGATCGAACAAAGTATTCCTAAGCAGTTAGATTTAGACGGTTTCGACGAACGAGCTGTGCATGTGGTGGTAACAGATGGCGGTGCTTTAGTCGCTACTGCGCGGTTAGTGAAACGTAATCGACGGTGTGGCGTTATGGCAAGGATTGCAGTGTTAAAGCAATACCGAGGATCCGGCATTGCTAAATTGGTTATTAATGCCTTGTTATCACATGCTGGTAAAATTGGCCTTGAGATCATTGAAATTCATGCACATGCCTATTTGCAAGGCTATTACGAAAGTTATGGTTTTAAATATATTAAAGATGTTGAAATAGTTGGCGAACACCAACTTATTGAAATGCAATGCAGTTTAAAAAGTGAAGTGAGGTAACGCCGTAATGCGCGACGAATTAAGGACTAAGATCATTCAAGTTTGCGACAAAAAAATAGCGGCGAAGGGAGATAATGTTGGGCTGTCGTTTTATGCTTTTTTTGCCAACAAAAATGATGATCCAGAATTACTTATGGAAGCTGCGACATGGTGGATACAAACCCACCAATTAGATCACTTTGTTAAAGCGCGGATCATTAAAACCATGATTGAAAATAATCTGTAATAGCGTGTAGATGTTTGATTGTATATTAACCACAATAGCGGTTGAGATATTTATTTTAGTGAGGTGTAGTGCTGGTGGTTGATAGTTGGATTGCCCAAGGGTTTGGTTTACTCAGCTTTGTTTTAGCATTGGTGTGCTTTTATCAAAAGGATGATCGTCGTTTAAAAATAATGATGGTGGTGATGAATCTAAATCATGCACTGCACTTTTATTTACTCAATGCTATCACTTCATCATTGTGCTGTTTATTTTCAGCGGGGCGTACAGCCGTATCAATGCGGGTAAAATCGGTGTGGATAGCAGCCATTTTTATTATTTTAACCGTGGTTATCGGTTATCTAACAGCCCAGCAATGGACGGATTACCTTGCGATTGTTGCCGCTTGTTTGGGTTGTTTTGCACTATTTTGCTTAACGGGCATCAAAATGCGTGTTTTGCTGTTTGCAGGATCGTGCCTATGGTTGGCAAATAATATAATTGTTGGATCTATTGGCGGCGTGTTATTGGAAGCGACTGTAATTGTTATTAATATATCGACTATCTATAGACTACATAAACAACGCTTTACCCGTGAGGCGCTGACTGAACACGGTTAATAATGAAGAGCTTAACAAAGCCCTTCACAGTAAATGTTAGTTATTGTCTGGTTAACTCAAACATTTGATTTTCTGCTCCTGAGGTACATGTCCATTGCAGAATATTAGCATCATCGGCAGTTTTGCTGCCTGCGACGTCTAAGCACAACTCACTATTTCGGTTGATGATACGCCACTTACCAGAGCCGGCACTTTGCAAACGAAACTGCTGGTTATAGCTCCCTGTGTATGTCCAGATATTGATATTTTCACCCGCTGTAGTTGAATGCGTATAGACCTCTAACCCTTTAGAAGGAGAATTGACTGGTGAAATACGATGCCACACCCCATCGACTGTTGAAATATTAAATTTTTGGCAATCATTATTAAGCCAAGACCACTGCCTAACATTTGCCCCATCTTCACTTTGACAGTTAGCAATATCTAATGATGCACCACTGTGTTTTGGGGTAATGCGGTAAGTACCATTGACTTGTGTATTGGTTGGGTTGCCATTATTGCCGTCGGTATAACCATTGTAGACTTCAAACTCTGCAATTTGCGGTACGCCATTGGCGGAATGAATCACAAAACTTACTTTGGATAAGTTAGTGTTAGAAAAAGTGATTACATTTGGCACAGCACCACCGTTAGTAAGTGTTACACCTGTATCGTAGTTCACTAAAGACCAAGCTGTAATGCTTCCTTTACTGGCTGGGGTTTCAATTATTTTAATCGCATTTATGGTGGTGTTAAGGTTTTTAATATTGATCGTGCCCGTGGTAGCTGACGGTGACCAGTAAGTTGACATATCGCCGTCGTTCACATTGCCATAACTCGAGCCACTGGCTTTAGAACTGCCATCAACACCGGCACTGATAGCAAGATTTTCCCTTGATGGCGTTGGCTCAGGTATTGGATCTGGATCCGGTGTTGGATCAGTTGGGGTAGTCGAGCCACATTGGCCATTCGATGTTTGCAAGCCTTTGTTCGCGCCAGCCGTTGCTGCAATGATGTTGGGTATACACTGTGCATTATCAAGTTGATAGTTATAAGGAATGTTGATTGTTGTGGTTGAGGTCGGATTAGGGCCTGCTGGGTGAAGCTTGTTTTCTTGTTCAGACCAATCGATATTATCCCAAACATTGCCACTGACTTGCCAGTAACCCATATCATTTGTATAAAAAGTACCGAGTGGATCTTTGGAATTTTTAAAGTAGTTGTTTTCGGCGCGCATTTTACCGCCAATTCGTGGATTCATGCCCGATGACACGAGTCCATAGTAGTAGTTGTTGTAAGCATGCGCTGTCGCGTGTCTTAGTAAAGGCGTGCGAGAATTAATATTTTCATAGTAATTGTGATGAAAAGTAACAGGGCCGTTAGTATTGTCACTATCACTTGAGCCAACGAGACCACCGCGTCCAGAGTTGCGCAAAATACTGTAAGATAATGTCACGTATTTGGTATTACTCTTCATATCGAACAAAGCATCATATCCTGAACTTTCGCCACCACTGGCCTCAAGTGTAACGTGATCGACCCAAATATTTCTGACGTTTGACTCCATGCCAATCGCATCACCGCCGTTGGAGGTGGGGGAGCCTGATTTTTTGACGTTTCTAACGTGAACATTTTGAATAATGATATTTGAAGATGAACGAATATGGATGCCTAATTGGTCAAAAAGAGCACCGCTACCAACACCGATAATAGAAACATTACTAATTTCTTTTAGTTCAATTAGATCTGGCCCAGTATTGCAACTATCTCCAGATACTTTACTGGTGTTGTCATGATTTATGGTGCCTTCAACGTGGATGATAATTGGTGTGTCACTTGATGCTCGGTTACATAAAGCCTGGTGAATTTGGGTTCCAGTTGTTGCATAAACAACATCGCCACCAGCACCACCGGTTGTACCACCATTCGTTGCGGCAAAGCCTGACGCATTAGCAAGTGCACTGTTTCCATATATAGCAGTTGTTATGGCCAAAGCATGCAAAGAATATTTAAATAACGTACGTTTATTCATTGGTTGTTCCTAATTATTGTATGTTCAGATCAAAACAATCAAATAAATTAATTGTTAAAAATGTTAACACAATCAAGTCCTGTCTATGCTTGCACTGCAGTGCTACCGGTGGCATTATTGCGCTAAATATGACTTTCTGCAATGCTAATTACTGATTGATTAGTTTTAATTTCATTATTTAGTTTTGTTTTTATGCGTTTTAAATAAATATATTTAATTAAAATTAATAGGTTAGGCTTTGTTTTAATTATTTTAAAAAATATAAAAATAATAACGATTTATTTTCTAGTTTTTATTATAGTGTTTTTTTGATACTTGAAATTTATTTAACATTTGTTCCTTTATTGTTTTTGATATGACTAGATCTTAGCATGCTACGGGGCTGGTTCTAACGCAGTATATATATGTTTTATGGATGAGTTAGTTGTTTATAGGTGTTGTTGTGAAGTACTAGAGCATGTTGACCTTTCAGAATTAAAATTTGTTTAATCTAGGAGTGATTTAATCATGACAAGAGGTTTGTAACCTAGTTGGATCGATAACTGCTACCGCGTTATTCTACTGGCGGAAGTAATCTGAGCTTCGGATAATAAATCCATCTCCAGCGGCTATTTTTCAATGTTAACTGCGTTGAATTTACTTGTAATAGGCATGCTATTGACGCGTAAATTCGCCTTATTTTCCCTGAAAATTTCGGCTGGAGAGTAAAAGTAATATTAGTGCTTTAAATCAATGTGTTAGAAAACACATTAACCAAAATTTAGGTTAAGCAACAAAGAGTTAATCGCACTTAGACAGACCACGTTGGGTCGCGAGTTTTTTGAATTTATGATTATTTATAAATACTTACGGTAAAAACTACACTCTAAGAAAGTGTTACACGCTGTGGCATTTTTTATATTTTTTACCGCTACCACACGGGCATTCATCATTGCGGCTAATTTTTATATCTGCAACAGGGAAGATCTCACCATCGAGATAACGCCACTGCCCATCTTCTTTTATGAAGCTTGATTTTTCATGCAGCTGGCAAAACAAGTTTTGATAAAAATAGCTAACACAAAATTCAACACAACCAGTGTATTCTTGCTGGTCTGCACTGATCACAGCTAATTTTATAAAGCGGCAACTATTAGCAAAATCAGCAATTTCTTTGATTGGGTTTGCTGCTTGTTTTTTTTGTGCATAAGTTTGGTAAATATACTTAGCATTTTTTAAGGCATAAGCAACAAAGCGAGAGCGCATTAGTTGCTCTGGACTTGTTGCTTGTATATTGCCTAAGTGCAATTTTTCACAGCAATCGCTATAGCTTTGTTCGCTGCCACATAAGCAAAGACTGTCAGTGAGTGAGGTCATAAATAAAATACGCTTTATTAAAAAACGGCATTTTAACAGCTTATTGTGCTAATGCTATCTCTGTAGCTTGTTGGGTTTTAGTAAAACAGTATAGTTTTGCACTCGCTTGGTCTAACTTTAATGACAGGTTAGCTATTTGATTGTCTTTCACAATGTCTGTCCAGGTGATCACCGCTGCAAAGTTACCGTTATGTAGTGCTGAATTTAGTACATACTCTAAATTAACCAGATGCTTTTGCCTAATCACTAATAGTTTACTGGTATCAATAGAACATGAATCAAGTAAAGCTTTACTTGGTACGTGATCCGGTGCAATCAGTAACGTCCATGCGTTTTTATTATTGTAATGGTGTAACACCTTTAGAAGTTCAAAAGTTGCAGAGATCTCATCTTCTATCTGAATCAAATTTACTGATGCGCTTAAATTATCTTGTTGATAGCTTTTAACTGTTCTGATGGTAATTGGCTGTAACATAAGTTTCACTCACTGGTTGTTTATACAGTACTCATATACAGTAGTTTATACAGTGTTTGTGTGCAAGTGTTTTTTGCTATCTTTTTGAACGATTTTTAAATTTATTTGATACCATCAGCTTTGAAAATGTGCAGAAAATTAAATAATACTATACAAAACAATGTATTAATTATTTAAATTGAGGTGGCAATTGATTTTAACGAAAAGGGTAGATTAGTCCCTTTTCAAGGTGAGTTGGGGATCAGGTGAGCAAACTGCTGTTGGTGTATTTGTTCATACAGTGTTGCAGCATAACACTGGGCATCTTTAAAGCGGCGGGTGGCTAGATGTTTACGTAAATCAGTTAAGGCGGTTGTTGCAGGCTCATAGCCTTGGCTACTGGCTAAACTTAGCCATACTGCGCCATGAAAAACACTAGTAGGTACGCCTTGGCCTTTGATAAAAAATAATCCTAGATAAAATTGGGCTCGCTGATTACCTGACATTGCAGCTAAGCGCATCCATTTAGCAGCGAGAGGAGGTTGATCATTTTTTAAATAATACAGGGCTTTATTAACAGTGTTATCAGGAGTATCAGCTTTAACCGCACTGTGTGGGGCTTTGCTCGGTTGGGTGATAAACGATAATACGTTTTCTAACTGTTGTTCTAAATCTAAGCCAATTGGCGAGGTATCTGTCATAGTGCCACACATATTATTGTTGTCATTTACCTGCTCAGTTTAGTCTAATATCAGGTTAATTGTCCTGTTATTCTTGAAATATATGATAAAATCACGCAATTATTGTCATCTAAAATGAAACTCACTTATGCTCGACGCGTTATTTAAAATTAGCGACCACAACTCGACTGTGCGCCGCGAATGTATTGCCGGCCTCACTACCTTTATTACTATGGTTTATATTGTGTTTGTCAACCCTGCTATGTTGGCTGAAGCTGGTATGGATCAAGGTGCTGCGTTTGTGGCAACTTGTATTGCTGCGGCTATTGGCTGTTTTATCATGGGCTTTTGGGCAAATTATCCGTTAGCTTTGGCTCCTGGTATGGGGCTTAATGCCTTTTTTACTTATGGTGTTGTGTTAGGCATGGGCTATACCTGGCAAGCAGCATTAGGGGCTGTGTTTATGTCGGGCTGTATTTTCTTGTTCCTGAGTTTGTTCAAAGTCAGGGAGTGGATAATTAATGCTATTCCATTGGTGTTAAAGCAAGCCATTGCAACAGGAATTGGAGCGTTCTTAGCGTTAATTGCGCTTAAAAATGCCGGGATCATTATGGCCAGCCCTGCAACATTAGTGCAACTGGGTGATATAACGGCTGCCGGTCCATTGTTGGCTATTTTTAGCTTTTTTGTTATTGCAGCGCTACTTTATCGTGATTTTAAAAGTGGTGTTTTGATCAGCATTTTATTAGTAACTGTGATCGCGCTAAGTCTGGGTTTGGTAGAGTATCAAGGCGTGATATCTATGCCTCCTTCAATTGCGCCTACTTTTATGCAACTTGATTTTTCAGCGGCGTTTGAGTTGTCAATGCTTAGCGTCATTTTTGCATTGTTGTTCGTTGATTTATTTGATACATCAGGCACCTTAGTTGCGGTAACTCAAAAAGCAGGTCTTGCTGATGAACAAGGTAATATGCCTCGTTTAGGACGAGCATTAAGTGCTGATAGCGCCGCAACCATTGCCGGTTCAGTATTGGGCACTTCGACCACAACCTCATATATAGAGTCAGTTGCAGGAGTATCTGTGGGTGGCAGAACCGGACTTACAGCTGTGGTTGTAGGAATGTGCTTTTTATTGATGATGTTTTTTGCACCCTTGGCGAAAATGGTGCCAGCTTATGCAACTGCGGGAGCTATTTTATATGTGTCGGTGCTAATGCTACAAAACCTTAAGTTTGTAAATTGGGATGATATGACAGATGCCATTCCAGTGAGTGTGGTATTACTGATGACGCCGCTAACATTCTCCATTGCTCATGGCATTGCACTGGGCTTTATTTCTTATACAGTCGTTAAAGTATTGTGTGGTAAACGAGAACAAGTAAGCATCAGTGTGTGGATATTGACTGCGATGTTTGTGATCAAATTTGCGTTTTTATCTTAGTGAGTTACTAGGGTCTGTTGACTTTTCAAGGTTGAATTTTCAGCAGTCTGTTTGGTATTTAGGCAAGGCAGAACCTATGTGATGTGGTCATTCCCCATAAATAGGTGATAACGCAGCATCAATGCCAAACAGGCGCTGCCCGAAGGGTTCTGCCTAGGGGCAATTAACTCTTTGTTACTTACATGGATGTCATAGGTAAGATCTTAAGAAATTGAGTTGAAGCTCAATTCATGATCAAATGGTTGTTACCACACAAACCACAGAATCAAGAAAAGAGCTTCAAATGA
>NZ_JACJDS010000034.1:0-53054 GCF_014163635.1 Pseudoalteromonas sp. SR44-8 | reverse complement strand
ATCTTTTATCAAAAAATTATATGAGTGAGCTTTCGCCCACCCTAGCCATTCTATTAATACCAATTACATTAAATTAGTTAGCTATTTGATACCAATCGACTTAAATATTTAACCATTCTAGCGAGCTAAATAAAGCGCTAACTGCGTTCTAATTTTTTCAAGTAGAACAACTACATGTCAAAATTTACGCCTTGTTATCACTCCATTTATCTGTCGCTATAAATGGTCAGTAACTTAACACGATTGGTATAATTCGCTATGACAATAATATTTTTAATAAAATGAGAATTCTTAACTGATTTCACCGCTAATCGCATATTTTAATACCCAATGCTTTACCGGTCCGGTTTTATTTGCCATTTTCAAAAACTGACTGCGTGCCCACTGCAATGGAGTTAGTTGATTAGAAAAACCAAAATAACAAGCGTCCATCATACTCATCATTAACAAATTTGCTTTGCGTCTAGTTTGCTCATATTGTTTAAGATATTGTGCAGCACCTATATCGTCTGCATTTTTTAATATATCAGCAAGTGCTACGACATCTTGAAAACCTAAGTTAACCCCTTGCCCAGCGAGCGGATTAATCGTATGCGCTGCATCACCAACCAGCACGATACGGCCATCTGAATAGCTGTTGGCATGTTGGCGGGCTAACGGAAATACTGCATGCTCTATGATATCAAAGTCCCCAGCTAAGGGCGGGAAATGTGCAAGCAGTTGCTGTTTTAATTCGCCTGCTGAGAGCTGCTGCCATTGCTTTAACTGCTTTGCATCGTGGTAACAAATTAAATTGGCGTATGGCGCCTGCATAGGTAAAAAAGCTACCGGACCTGTGGGCTTAAACTGCTGCCATGTTTTTACTTGTTGCGCAGCGTCTAGTTTTATTAATACTCCCATACAATGCTGACCATATTGCCAACCCGTAACACCAATACCGGCCTGTTGACGTAATAACGATTGCCCACCATCTGCAGCAACAACTAAATCAGCGGTATATTGCTGCTCACCATAATGCAATGTCACTTGCTGTTCGCTTTGCTCAATTGCGGACAATGATTGAGGTGTTTCAATCACTTCGATATTGTGCTGTGCAAACTGTTGCCAGATACTCGCTTGAATTAAATTATTTTCAATTAAGTGGCCTAAATGAGTGGTATTAATATCGTGACAATCAAACAAAAGGTTATCGCCCGTTCGTTCAAACGCTTCGAGCTGTTGATATGGGGCATGTCGATGCACTCGTAAAATAGGCATAGCGCCTAAGTCATCTAATAAGTTTTCTGAAAAACGATTGATAGCAGATACACGAATATCAACTTTTTCACTTGCCAATACAGCATCAGCATCAATTATCTGCTGCTCAATCACTGTTACTTGGCATCCTTGTTTAGCGAGTTTAACTGCTGTGGCTGCACCAACCATGCCGCCGCCAACAACAATAACCTTGTTTTTCATCATTTTTAGTCACTAATTTGGTTATTTTCAGTGCGCTTGATTGTATCGTACTTCTGTTTACAAGTGCGAGTGAGTTTCATCTTAATCAACCATAAAACGCACTTTGTTTGACTTCAATTCACAAACATAAAAACTATACTTGGATCTAGACGGGTATCCAGCTAAAATACGCGTCCTTTAAGTAAGCGAAAGTGCCGCTTATCCTGTTTAGCGCACAACCGTGCCACTACCGAATTGAAAACGAGGCTATATTTCAATGAGTAAAAAGCTGCATATTAAAACCTGGGGTTGTCAGATGAATGAATACGACTCTCAGAAAATGGCTGATCTTCTCGATGCAACCAACGGCTACCAGTTAACTGATGAAGCTGGGGATGCAGATGTTATCCTACTCAATACCTGTTCAATTCGCGAAAAAGCGCAGGAAAAAGTATTCCATCAACTAGGCCGTTGGAAATTACTCAAAGATGACAAACCCGATCTGATCATCGGTGTTGGTGGCTGTGTTGCGTCACAAGAGGGCGATTCAATTCGCCAACGCGCACCATTTGTTGACGTTATTTTTGGCCCTCAAACATTGCACCGTTTACCTGAAATGATCAAACAAGTGCAAGGTAACAAAGGCAGCTCTGTGGTTGATATTTCATTCCCAGAGATTGAAAAGTTTGACCGTTTACCAGAGCCAAAAGCAGACGGTCCTTCTGCATTTGTATCTATTATGGAAGGGTGCTCTAAATACTGTACCTTCTGCGTAGTACCTTACACGCGCGGTGAAGAAGTCAGCCGCCCGCTTGATGATGTATTATTAGAAATTGCTCAACTTGCAGAGCAAAATGTTCGTGAAGTAAACCTACTAGGTCAAAACGTAAATGCTTATCGCGGCGAAACTCACGATGGTGAAATTTGTTACTTCTCAGATTTAATTCGTTATGTTGCAGCTATCGACGGGATTGACCGTATTCGCTACACCACGTCGCACCCGGTAGAGTTTACACCAGACATCATTGACGCTTATGCCGACGTACCTGAATTAGTCGATCACTTACATTTACCTGTACAAAGCGGTTCGGATCGTATTCTTAATTTAATGAAACGTGGTCACACTGCTATTGAGTACAAATCAACGATTCGTAAATTACGTAAAATTCGCCCTAATTTAAGTATGTCGTCAGATTTTATCATTGGTTTCCCAGGTGAAAGCGCCGCTGACTTTGAAGCGACGATGAACCTTATCAATGATATTGGTTTTGATATGAGCTTTAGCTTTATCTACAGCGCACGCCCGGGTACGCCAGCGGCTGATTTGCCTGATGATGTCAGCGAGCAAGAAAAGAAAGAGCGTTTATACCTACTACAAAACCGTATTACTCAAATGGCGCAACAGATCAGTCGTCAAATGTTTGATACTGAACAACGCATCCTAGTTGAAGGTCCATCCAAGAAAAATCCGATGGAGCTACGTGGCCGTACTGAAAACAACCGCGTAGTAAACTTTATTGGCCCACACACAGTGATCGGTCAGTTTGTTGATGTACGTATAACTGAGGCACTGCCAAACTCTTTACGCGGTGACTTAATTCGTACAGAATCCCAAATGAACTTACGCCGTGCGGTTGCTCCTGCTGATATTTTAAGTAAAGCAGCACAACCAGAGCCGCAAGCCACCCCTGATGAATTAGGTGTTGCAACTTTCGTTCCTTAGGCGAAACTTACTGTGCCAGCCTCGCTGGCACATCAAAACAGGAAGCAATTTTGAGTAATCAATTAAAAAAATTAGAGATTTATTTAGAACCCTCCGACAACAAACGTCTTTCATCTTTATGTGGCCCGTTTGACGAAAACATCAAACACATTGAACGCCGCTTAGGTGTTGAAATTACTCATCGCGATAACTATTTTAAAATCACCGGTAAAACCACCAGCGCGTTTGCAGCGATGGAAATCCTCAAAGACTTATATGTCGAAACTCAGCCAGTACGCGGTGTTATTACTGAAATTGAAGCAAATACCGTACATTTAGCCATTAGTGAGTCAAATGCATTAGAGCAAGATGAGCTAAACGAATATGGCAAAGAGGTGATGATCAAAACTCGTCGTGGCGTAATAAAACCACGTAACGACAATCAAGGTCATTATGTATCGAATATATTTCGTCACGATATCACCTTTGGTATCGGGCCTGCTGGCACAGGTAAAACCTACT
Source organism: Pseudoalteromonas sp. SR44-8 (assembly GCF_014163635.1). Classification (NCBI taxonomy): domain Bacteria; kingdom Pseudomonadati; phylum Pseudomonadota; class Gammaproteobacteria; order Alteromonadales; family Pseudoalteromonadaceae; genus Pseudoalteromonas; species Pseudoalteromonas sp. SR44-8. The sequence goes on along the minus strand of NZ_JACJDS010000034.1, from coordinate 49,393 downwards.
TAGCTGTCGCCGCAGCAGTTGATGCTTTAGAGCGTCAAGAAATACGGCGTATTTTATTGACCCGCCCTGCTGTTGAAGCCGGTGAAAAACTGGGGTTTTTACCAGGTGATTTAAGTCAGAAAATCGACCCATACCTGCGCCCATTGTACGATGCCTTATTTGAAATGCTCGGCTTTGAAAAAGTCGAAAAGCTGATGGAACAAAATGTCATTGAAGTCGCTCCACTTGCCTTTATGCGTGGTCGCACACTTAACGATGCCTTTATTATTTTAGATGAAAGCCAAAATACCACGGTTGAACAAATGAAAATGTTCTTAACCCGAATTGGTTTTAATTCAAAAGCAGTGATCACCGGCGACATTACCCAAGTAGATTTACCCCGTGGTGCGCGCTCAGGGCTTCGTCACGCCATTGAAGTACTTAGCGATGTAGACGAAATAAGCTTTAACTTCTTCCAATCACAGGACGTGGTGCGCCACCCTGTCGTGGCACGTATTGTTGAAGCCTACGAACGTAACGATGAAGCAGAACGACTCAAACGCGCCGAAAAACAACGTGCTAAAGACTTGCTCGCAAACCAAGAGCAAGCGCAACCTTCGACTAAAGAGTGATGCCGTGAACACTGAACTTGATTTACAAATAGCCTGCGAGTTTGATAACTTGCCTAGTCTTGAGCAATTTGCGCTGTGGGCTAATAAAGTGCTTAGTCAATACCGTGACGAATCAGAGCTGAGTATTGTTATTGCTGATGAAGAGCAAAGCCAACAACTCAATAATGACTACCGTGGTAAAGATAAACCAACCAATGTGTTGTCGTTTGAATTTGAAGCGCCAGCAGGTATAGAGCTACCTTTGGTGGGTGATTTAGTTATTTGCCCAGCCATAGTGTTAGCTGAATCAATAGAGCAAGAAAAGTCATTTCATGACCACTTTGCCCATATGGTGATCCACGGATGCTTGCATTTACTTGGATTTGACCATATAAAGGATGAAGATGCGACAGAAATGGAAAGCATTGAAAAGCAATTGCTTGCCGAATTAGGCATAGCAGACCCATATCGGGACGATATTTAAATTTACGGAGCAAGTAGACGCAATGAGCGACGATAACTCGCAGACTAGCCAGGGTTCTTCTGGCAAGACCTGGTTGGGTAGAATTACCCAAATGTTGCAAGGGGAACCCCAGAATAGAGAAGAGCTGGCTGAAGTAATTGCCGATGCGCAAGTTCGGGATGTCATTGATCCTGAAACCAAAGAGATGATCGAAGGTGTGCTCGGTGTGTCAGAGTTAAAAGTGCGAGATATTATGATCCCGCGCTCACAAATGATCACGCTCGAAGTGGAAGCGCCACTAGAAGAACTCATTCCAATGATGGTCGATTCAACGCATTCACGTTTTCCAGTGGTGTGTGAAGATAAAGACCACATTGAAGGCATTTTACTAGCAAAAGATCTATTACCACTGATCCTCAATAAAGATGATCTACTGCCATCATTACGTGATTATTTACGCCCAGCCGTTGTTGTGCCTGAAAGTAAGCGTGTTGATACGCTACTTAATGAGTTTCGCCAACAGCGTTACCATATGGCGTTAGTAATTGATGAATACGGCGGTGTATCTGGCTTAGTAACCATAGAAGATATTCTTGAGCTCATCGTCGGTGAAATTGAAGATGAACACGACGAAGAAGAGCAACTAGATATTCGTCAACTTGCAAAGCATGTGTTTGTTGTTCAAGCACTTACTCCTGTTGATGATTTTAACGAATATTTTAAAACTGGCTACAGCACGCAAGACGCTGATACCATCGGTGGTACTGTTTTACACGCCTTTGGGCATATGCCTGGCCGTGGTGAAATAATTGATATAGATGGCTTACAATTTAAAGTAACCAATGCCGATAATCGTCGATTATTGCAATTACAGGTTACAGTGCCAAAGGCTGATGATAACGACAGTGAAGACACTTCTGACTAACTGCCTGCATTTAGCAAAAGATAAAAAAGCATGGCTCGCACTGGTTGCGGGCCTCTTTTTAACCTTGTGTTATGCCCCTTTTGAGATTTGGCCCCTCACGTTCGCCTGTTTAGCATTAGCGATATATAGTACCCACACACATAATTCTGGGCAGCAATATGGCAAACTAGCCAGTAAACGCGCCGCCAAATATGGTTTTATATTTGGCCTCGGTTGGTTTGGCGCAGGTATCAGTTGGGTGCATGTCTCCATTGCCACCTTCGGCGGTATGCCACTGGTAGCCTCAGTGTTACTGATGGTGCTGTTATGTGCTTATTTAGCTATCTACCCGGCTTTAGCCTTTATGTTTGCCACACGCTTTGCCAGCGGCCCTAGTAGCTACGGTTTATTATTACTCTCAGGCTTTGCTGTCACCGAATACTTACGCGGTGTGGTACTCACCGGCTTCCCTTGGCTAAGCTTTGGTTATACTCAAACCGATAGCCCACTTAACTTTTTAGCGCCGCTGATCGGTGAATTTGGCTTAACGTTAGTGTGCATAGCCATCGCATTTGCACTCTATAGGCTTATTATTGCAAAAGACTTTAAACTAACGATAGCAACCGCAGCTATCATCGCTGTTATCAGCGGTATGGGTGTTGTTAGCCGCAGCAATCAATACAGCGAAACAACCATTAGTGCTTTATTAGTGCAAGGTAATATCAAACAAAGCCTGCGTTTTGAGCCTAGTGAGTTTTGGACCACTATGAGTAAATATCAAGACATGACTCGCCCCCACTGGGATGCAGACTTGATCGTCTGGCCCGAGGCAGCTATTCCTGAAATTGAAGCCCTTGCCGACAGCTTTTTGGCCGGCCTCGATAGCGCAGCGTCATTTAACAACACCGCACTTATCACCGGTATTGTTGATTACCAACTCGACACCAAAACTATTTTTAACACCCTTATTGTACTTGGCAATAAAGAGCACAGCGACGAGCACGGTCATTATCAATACTTAGGTAAAAATCGTTATCAAAAACATCAATTACTACCCATTGGTGAGTTTGTGCCATTCGAAGATATATTGCGCCCAATCGCGCCATTATTTGACCTACCCATGTCATCGTTCACTCGCGGCGACCAAGTTCAAAATAACTTACGTGCTAATGGCTTAAATATATTACCGGCCATTTGCTACGAAATCGCTTTTGCTGATTTAGTGCGTGGTAATTACCACAATGATTCGGATATTTTATTTACTGTAAGTAATGATGCCTGGTTTGGTGCCTCCCACGGTCCCCACCAGCACATGCAAATAGCCCGTATGCGTGCCCTTGAATTACAACGCCCGCTTATTCGTGTGACCAACAATGGCATCAGCGGCGTATACGACCCAATCAGTCAAATTCAAGTCCGCATGCCACAATTTAAAGCCGACACCCTTAAAGTTAATATCAAGCTAATCCAAGGCGACAGCATCTATAGTCAATACGGTAACTTGCCTGTGTGGTTATTTATTTTTAGCATTACAATCGCAGCATTAATCGTAAAATTTAAATATAAAGATAATCACCGTTAAATATATTCACTAAAAAGTAATCACACAATTGATATATTTCATCTACATCAATTGTCGTAAACATAATAACAAGGAAGTTGTATGTTGTTAATTAACACCCAATGCAAACAATCAATTACACAGCACATGGTCAGAATCAGGCATTTTATTCTGTTCGTATTGATGCTTATTATCCCCTCCTTGGGTTTAGCCGCTCAATATGAAGTCAGTTCAAAGAATGAGTTACAAGCTCAATATCAATTATTACTAGAGTTAAAAGCTGAAAATGCTGTTTCAGAGAATGTGTATACTGAAAAATCTACTTTTTTACATCAACAAGCGCAAACGAACTTTCATTTTGACTTAGACAGTGGAACATACACCTCCGACATACCGATTGGTAATGCCCATCAAATTAGCAAACAACCTTCACCAATATCTGACACCGAGCAGCGTATTGATAGTTTCACCACCGCGCTATATGCTATTTCAGCTTTGTTATTATTGGCCTTAATTGGCAAAGTGATGTCACATTTCCCACCATTACTCAACGAACTTTTGATTTACGGCGCGTCTATTTTTTCACTCATTTTTTTACATTACGAATATTGGTTACTGGTTGCAGGATTCTCTTTAGGCAGCGTTATTAGCTATTCAGTGCTAAGTCGTATTAGTGACGAAAAAGAAGAAATTAAATGGGTAGGATGGCCCTTAGCAATTACATTTGCTGCGCTAACCTTAATATTTGATAACAGCATATTTGGGTTTTGCAGTGTATTAGCTTTGTTATCAACTTTTGGTTTTATGATATTAGTTGCTCCAGGCAGAGTAACCGTCGGCAGCCAAGATGAACGCGTTGCACAATCTGTTTATTTAACGGCGCTTAGTTTTACGTTAACTCTATTAGCTTGGTTAGTATTTTATACCGATTGGTTCGCACCTTTACTCGAATTAAGACAGCCTCTGCAATCTTTTGAACTTGGTATGCTCACCTTACTGCCACTTGCTTATTTTTCAGGGATCTCCCAACTTAGCTTTTTCTTATTGAAAGAAAAACCTTGGCTACGTTTTAGCGCTGAGCTTATCGGTTTAATTAGTGAAATAGCGGTAGTCACAATTGCGCTGTTATATAAACTTGATACCATGTTTTGGATAGCCGCATTATTTTTGATGTGGAACTTCTTGGACAAGTTTTATCGTCTGATTTATAAACATGTTAGCTATGTTTCAGCGTGTACACTATTCGCGCTGTTTTTTGCCGGTATTAGCGCACTCATAAAATCAAATATCGATGTTATTATGCCTTATTTAGAGTTTTTAGGACTGTGAACCTCCCTAAATGCCCTATTTTTCATAAATAGGGCATTTTCTGTATATTAATCCTTTCTATAAAACTTGCTTAGAGTCTAACTATCTATTTAACAATCGCTTTAACTGTCTCTTCAGTTATTAGCTGATTTATACTGCCTTTAATAACCACAGTTGCTGATATTTTATCTTGAATGGCTTGGCGGTTCGGATCCCAATAAACTTGTAAAAAACCTAGTAAACCAGTTGCAAACCCTGCGCCGTAGCCGCCGTATCGGCCAAACGCATCCCATAAACTTAAATCTTCGCCACTAAGTGCGACAACTCGGATATTGCATAGTTTTTTACCCGGTGTTTGGCCACGCCACAAAAGCGAAAATAATGTGAAGTACACCGCGGCCCAACCAAAGCCAAGACCTAAATCTTGAATGATTCCTTTGCCCCACTGTAAAATACTATTCACAGGTGCAGCTTTAACCGGTGCGTCTTCAGGTTCAGCCGTCTGCTCATCAGCTTCAACCATTACTTTCAATAACAACCGGGCAACCTGAGCATTATCAAACTCATCTATTTCAGCCAGTTGTGGCACTTGAGCAACTAAATTGGCAAGTGCATTGCTTTGACAAGTCTGATTGCAATTTTGACTTGGTGCTGTTTGCGTTAAATAAGTATTTATCTGTTGTTTTTCCTCTGCATTTAATGGTGTTTCGCGTTTAATTCTTATCCCTTGAATCGCAGTATCATCCTCAAAAAAATCGATTGCGATTGAAAGCACTGAGAGTGAACTTATAAATAATATACTAGTAGCTGTTATTTTTAATACTCTTCGCCAAACAGTCGACATTGTTGGTAAGTATTTTTGCGCTGTGCCTTTATAAAAAGCCATTGCAGCTACAAATGCGATTACAGCAGCACTGATCTTAGCCGCGAGAAAAATTAGCGCTACATCGATTACCATCGCGAGCGCGCGGCGAGTCGGTGAAGCAAGTGGTAGTCCCAATAACGCTTGATCTATTTTAAATGCATAGGGCGTAATAACTTCCTTAGTTTCAGCAGCTGTTAATGCTAATTGTTCTATTTGTTTCGCTTTCATTTACGCCTTTATCCTTAAAATTAAATAAGCATCTTTATTTAGATTGTTATTGAGAGCAGCTTATAGCTCAAACCATCAAGGCTAGATTATCTATAAATGGTTTATTTTCTTCATCTATCACACGAATTATTTCTTTGTGTAAACGTTTTTTGTGCTCAGCAAAAATGGCGCGCTTTTTATCAAATGCAGCGGCAAACGCCATTGCGTCCGCTAATAGGCTATCTTGGTCTGTTGAGGCTTTTTCTATAACGTGATCAATTGCAAGCTCTGATCCAGAAACGCGACGCCCTGTCAGTTTCATTTCGTTAAAGCGATAGTAAGGGATCGCTTTTTTCACAAAGGCGATCATGCCAGGTAAAAATGGGATTGATAAATCCACTTCAGGGAAGCAAAAAAAGCCGCGATCGCCGCGCATAAATCTAAAGTCACACGCGCACGCTAAAATTGCACCGTTACCAAAAGCATGACCATTAATGGCAGCGATCACTGGCATAGGAAAAAGCAGTAAGGTTTTAAATACATCGTCCATGTCGTACATAAAACCACGTATTTCATCGGCCTTTTTTGCTTGCATAGCAGGTAACAACCAATCAGTATCAATGCCTAAACTCCAACACTTATCATCATTTGAGGTGATCACTAGCGCTTTGTGGTTTTGGTTTTCAACAACCTCTGCTAACGCTTGTTTTAGTTGATGTGCAAACTGTGGATTTTGGCGATTTTCGCCGTTTGTTAAGGTTAACACCGCAACGTTATGTTGAGTGGTTAAGGAGATGATACTCATAAAGTCCCTCTTCAATTTTATAGTTTTTTAAAAAGATTATTGCTCGTTTAAACGCAGACCGATGTTTAGTTTATCTGTTTAATTACAAACCATTGAGCCTGTAATAAACCAGTTTAAATTCATCACCTTTCATTTCATTTACATTGTGTCACATATTAGCAATTTATATATTTCAGTCTTATTGCATATTAGATACTATCTATATACTAATAATAATTAAAATACTTATGAAAAAGTTAACAATTGTATTGCTCTTACTTCTATTGTTATCAGGCTGCGCGAATTCGGCTAAAAATGATCTCGCAATATTAAAGAATCACACGGTATGTTGTATTAACTTAAACGATATTACATTCGTAGCGCAACAAACAAAGCAGTTTATTCATTTTGATTTGAAAAAGCAGCCTGTAAGACTTTTTGGCGATGCGAAAAGTCCATTTATTGCAATTGAAAAACCTAGCGATAGTCGTTTTGCCCAAGTTTTTAGCTACGCTAATGGCGTATTTATTCAAAATGCAACGCTTGTCTATCCTCAGTTATTGCTTTTGGATAAGTCAAAACAGATTATTCAACACCTCAAACCCTATGAAGCATGGCAAAATGGTTTACCAACAATCTTAGGTTTGGACGGTAAGCTGTACTACAAAACACAGTTTACTCTGCCAAGCGAGGCAAAATACCTAATTTTTTATACTGATAGCGGTTTGAATAATAAAATAACTACGATCAACTGGCGTTCGCAAGTTGGAGGTAGCGAATATAGATATCTGACCCTCACCTCGTTCGCTAAAATCGGAATCAAATTACTTTAACTTAACACTCATTTTCAGGAATTATTATGAGATATATTTATACTATTTTTATCCTTATAACATTAAGTGGGTGTAACTCTTCACCCAATTACATGAATACTGCACAACTAAAATCAAACCATCAGATACTTGGGCTTGGTGGTTTTTATGTTGAAGAAGAGCTCAGTTATTTTGAACAACAGTTGGCAGATCATTATAAAACACCTATAAAAAAAGCACTTGAAGATCGCGGATTTCAAGTAGTCGATGCCAGCGAGGTTTATGATCTTTATTATCAGTTATTAGACAATGCTGATAATTTGTACGACCCTCTTACAGGTCAGGAAAATGAAAACCTACGTAATGAAATCTGGAAAAAAGCGCTTGCTAAAACAAAAGCTAAATTAGGTATAAGTGCGTTTGTATTTGCGGGCGTAGATACTGTTAGAGCAGAATTTACTAACAGTATTCTATTAGGACATGTGGCAAAATGGTATGGTCAGGAAGAGTCTTACCTTGAAGGCGGCGCTGATGGTGGAGATATATTTGTATCGTTATTTCAGAACGAAGAAGGTTATGTTCCTGGGAGCCGACTATATATCCGTATTAGAGATGAACACGATACACTGTTAACAACAGGTTCTGGGGGTATTGAATTAGTTGCACAATTTAACAGCGATGAAGAAATTATTGTTAAAGATGCTGATAAATTATTTAAAGATCCTACAAAATTAGACAACGCGTTACAATTTGCACTAAAGACAATTGACACTTGGAAAACAAAAAAATGATGAAGCTTTTTTTAATCATCATGACTTTACTAAATTTAGTCGGGTGTAAACTGATTCAATATAATAGCGATCCTGAAGTGAGGATTAGTGCAATCACATTAGTCAACGCACCTACCCATAGCGATCTTGCCTATATATGGTTGCCAACCTCCAATACCGGTAGCAAAGTATTATACCGAGAAGCATTTGACAATAACGTGGTCAACTTCTCAAAAAAATATAATTTAACTAACCTAAATCCGCAGGCACAAAGATTTTTTGATAGTTTTATTATGAAACAAGGCGGTGCTTTCAACACAAAAACAGGTAAACTTAACTTAGAACTAATACAAACAGCAATGCAATACACGTTTAATAACGTTAAAAGCGCATATCCAAATATTAATACTCTGTTAGTTATTCATCCGCAAGAAACCTCAATAAAAGTTATTGATGGCACTGCTAATTGGAATGGTGTTGAGCAACATATCGTAACAATACCTCAAAAGTCAGTCGAATTTAGGCCGGTAATAAGCCTTGCCGTACAGTACTACATTCCTGATGGAAAAAATTATGACTTTGAGATTGGTCTAGATCTTCATGCTCCAGATTTAACCGATGACAGTAAATATGAACAAGTGATAAAACATATTTTATCCCCTATCGTCTTGTTAAAAAAAGAAATCTAATAGCTCTCAGTCTAATAGTAAGCTATAACTTTAGCCACTATTAGACTTTTGATGAGTGATATTATAATCACCCCCAGTTCTCACAAATAAAATTAATACTTGAGGATACTTATGCTTAATAAAGTCGCTATTGTTGTCGGTGCAACTGGCTTAGTGGGCAGCCACTTAGTTGAAGAATTAATTATGGCAACTCATATCAGTAAAGTTATCACCCTAACGCGTCGCCCTATTAGTTATAACAGTGACAAAGTCGTTAATCATGTAGTGGACTTTAACCATTTAGCTCAACACGCTGCGTTTTTTAAAGCGGATATATTATTTTCATGTTTAGGCACCACCAAAAAAGCAGCTGGCTCTATAGCCGCTCAGCGTAAGGTTGATTTTTATTATCAGTTAAAAGTCGCTGAACTTGCTGCAAAACACGAAGTAAAACATTATTTGCTAGTATCCTCCAGTGGTGCAAATGCCAATAGTGGTAACGCATATTTACAAATGAAAGGTGAACTTGAAAATACTGTCAAAGAACTGCCATTTAAACGCATTAGTATTATTCAGCCATCGTTATTACTTGGCGAGCGTAATAACGAATTTCGTATTGGTGAAAAGCTTGGCAGTATATTGTTACCAATTTTATGTATGCTGCCTGGTTTAAGAAAGTATCGCCCTATCACGGGCAAACAAGTTGCTATAAAAATGTGTAATATCAGTAAACAATCAGGTGATGGTGTTGAATATTTTAGATTAGATGAACTATTTAACAGTTAAACTTCAGTACGCATCTTATACGTTCCTTTTCGCCATAAATGGCGACCGACAAATTTAAATACGAACTTCAGCGCAAAAAGCTATAAAAAAGCCAGCAAATGCTGGCTCAGTTTTTAATACCTATTAACCTTACTACTTACCAAACTCTGTTGGGGCTGGGGGCACAATCAAGGTTTTTTTCGGGTTTGCCTTAAGCTCTTTTAACAGCTCTTGTACGGCACGCTCAACCGACGGATCTTGCCCAGCTTGAATAAGCTCTGGACGGTCAATCACTTCGATATCTGGGCTTACGCCTTCATTTTCGATGATCCAGTTACCGTCATTATCGAGTATTCTAAAGGTAGCAGCGATCACAGAGCCACCATCCACAAGCCCTGGATTACCAGAGATACCTATTAATCCACCCCAAGTGCGAGTGCCAATTAGTTTACCTAAACCTGCTTGGCGGAAGTAATACGGTAGTGCGTCACCACCTGAACTTGAGTAGCCGTTGATCAGCATGGCTTTTGGTCCATCATGGGCAAACTGTGGCGTTTTAGTTGGCTCAACGCCACGACGCTTCCAGTAGTTAAGCGGTTTACGTGCCAGCCAAGTGATCATATGCTCTGGGATAAAACCACCGCCATTGTAGCGATCATCTATGATCATTGCTTCTTTGCTAGTTTGCGGTAAAAAGTTTTTAAATAACGAACGATTACCTTCGTAATGTGTGTTTGGCAAATGTACATAACCAATTCGACCGTCGGATAGTTTATCGACGTATTCAGCACGGCTTTGCGTCCATTGTAAATAACGTAAGCCGGTTTCACTTGCGATTGGTTTAACTGTTACCTTCCAACTTTTTTTCAGGCTCGGGGATTTACTAAGCAATAACTCAACCGATTTACCTTGGGTGTTTTCAAGTAATTCATAAAAGTTAACCACATCTTTTACTGAACGACCATTTACCTCAACAATATAATCACCAACGCTTGCGTTAACGCCCGGCTCGTTGAGTGGTGAGCGGAAGTTCTCGTGCCAGTTTTCGCCTTTAAAGATATTTTCGATTTTTACAAAACCGGATTTATGCGCGCTAATTTCTACGCCTAATAAACCATGCTGTAAACGTGTTGCAGTTGGCATATCGCCAGAGTTGACATAAATATGCCCGGAGTTAATCTCGCCGGCAATTTCGCTTAGCACATAGTCAAGGTCGGCGCGATGTGCGATTGCATCAGCCATTGGTTGGTAGCGTTTTAAAATAGCATCCCAATCTTGGCCGTGGTGATTTTCATCGTAGAACCAATCACGTAATGTCCGCCAGCCTTCACGATACATTTGCGCCCACTCTGTTTGCGGGTCAATTTTTAGTATCATATTTTGCAAGTCTAACTGGGTGGCTTTTAAATCTTGCTCAGCGGCTGGCTTAATTACACTGTAATTATCACCTGAGCGAGCAATGATATGCTGCGCATTCGCTGATATTTTATAGCTATTAACCCCCTTCGCTACGGTGGCAATTTCGCCATCGACGGCAATAGGTATTAATTTTAGCCCACCCGCAGAGAGTGTTAATACGCCATCTTTTACAGCAGTTAAAGCACTGTAATTTCCGGCCGGAGCATTTAGAGCGACAACGCGGTCCATAAAACCATCACTTTCAATATAAGTGCTTAACGGTTTAGCTGACTTGTCATCGTCTTTATCCGCTTTCGAGTCAACAATACTTATTTCATCAGTCAGTGGCGTATTCAGCGGTTTGATTTTGCTATTGACAGCAACAGCATAAATTCGCGTGGCATTATTAAACATGTAGTCAAATTCATAACTACTAAAAGTTAAGTTAAAGTCGCGCTCTGAAGTAAAATACAATTGCTGACCATCATGAGAAAACGCAGGATTTCGTTCACTGCTCATATCGTCGGTCAGACGTGTAACTTGTTTGTCTTTTAAATTGTAATGCCATAATGAGGCATAACGATTTTCGTTATTTTTAACAAATACAACATCTTCACTATTAGGTGACCAAATATACGTAGTTAAGCCGTCTTCTTCATACTTGGCGGTATCAATTTTATGCTGCTTGCCGGTTTTTATATCAAGCCACCATAAGGTGTGATTTAGATCTGCAAACAATAGCTTTTTATTGTCCGGAGACCAAACAGGGTCAAAACGCCAAATAGTGCCATTAGTTGTCAGTTGTTTAACCTTGTTGTTATTAGCTCGGTCTTGGATATAAATTTCGTACTCACCACTTTCATCACTCATATACGCAATATAACGGCCATTTGGTGACCACGAAGCGGCAATTTCACGCCCTTTAGGCGTATGGCTTAAATTGCGTGTTGGGCCATTTTTAACGGGTACTGAGAACAGCTCTCCGCGGGCACTAAAAACCACGCGCTTACCATCATGGGATACATCCATCGAATCAATAAAGCCAGCCACATTTTTGCTATAAGGCATGGTATATTCACGATTTCCCTGTACGTTAATAGTCAGCTTTTCTTCACGCTGCGTTGCATCGTCAAAACGGTATAAATAACCACCATTCTCATACACTATGGCATCTGGGCCTGCCGATGGCCAAAGCACATCAAAATCCGTGTGATTGGTCACTTTTACTGGTGCTTTGCCGTCTTGATGCTTATATAAATTTAAGGTGTATGCTCTGTCTGAGACATAATAAATATTGTCATGCACCCAAGTAGGCTGCTGATCAGTGGCTCTATCGGTAGTTAACTGCGTAGACTTGTTGTGCTCTAAATCATAGATCCATACATCTTGTGCGCGGCCCCCTCGCGTGCGCTTCCAGGTACGAAACTCGCGATCAATTGGTGTATATACGTATTGCTTACCATCAGGCGATAACATGCCGCCACCCGTTTCAGGTATAGCCAATGGCTGCTCTAAGCCACCATCGGCAGGCACCATGTAAGGACGTCCCACACGCTTACCATAAGGTGTACGGTTTGCTCGAAACACTATATGTTTACCATCAGGCGTCCAATCAAGGACACGATAATCATAGCCACCACGAGGCGGCATCACACCAACATCGTTATAGTAAGTCAGCTGTTTTAGATCACTGCCATCGCGATTCATTACATATATTTGGCGGCTACCATTGTACTGTGCTGAAAAAGCGATCCTTTTCCCATCTGGAGAAAACTTAGGGAATGTTTCAAAACCAATGTGATCTGTTAAGCGCGTGCTGTTACCCGTTTTGATATTTGCTATATAAATATCACCGGCATAAACAAAAGTAACCGACTCTTTATGAATATCAGGGAAACGCAATAATCGCGTATCTTGAGTATCATAAGCCGCGGCCATGGGTGAGAATGTAGGCGCAACCGCAATCGCTATTGCGGTTAAAAAAGTACGTAATTTCAACTTAACCATCCTTATGTTGTTATTTTATATCATCATAACAACATAAAAATGGATTGCAGCTTTGTTCGGCAAATAACTGTAACAGAGTGTAAATAACCTGAACAATATTTATAATCAGTGTCTTAGTAATTCTCTTAATCAGAGGTCAGGTTAAATAATACTCATGAGTAATAGTTATAGTCCTCCGACTTTAGGTAGCTGCCTTTTATCAATCACTTTAAAAGTAGTTAAATCAACAAGCATTGAAAACACTTCAGCATTGTCTATAAACAACATAAACAAATTGCCTTGCTCATTAACAGCATGCTCAAGAATGCGGTCGTAGCCTGTGAGAACCTCGCTATAACCACTGCCATCAATTTTACTTAACGCAAAAGTGCTTTTATCTTCGTTGCTTAAAAGGCCGTCGTTATTTGTGTCGTTTTTAATAACATGATAGGCAATACCCGCCGCTTTTGACTGCGAATCAAATTCAGATAAATACAATGGAGAAATATCAGTGATCAACTGATCTGTCGTATCAAAAAGCCAATTTGCATAGTTTGTTTTACCATTGATAAACATCACATTTTTTGACCGTGTTGGCCTATTTTTATAATAAGAGGAACCACTAAAATTTTCTACAACTTGCCCTAACCCACGTTCGGTATCGGCTTCAACCGTTAACTTTTCAGACTCAAGCTCTATATAATAAAAGTCCGTTTCTCCTACTCTTCGCGGGTAGCCCAAACGCCACTTTTCTTCTTCGTTTTTGTCATCTGCTAAATTTAATGCCGGTGGCTCAACGTCGTTATCATTAAATACTGTTGTAACAAGTTGGACTGAAATTAACGCAGTAGCAATTAAAACCCCGACTAATAAAATAATTCCATTTAAGTTCCATACCCATTTAAAAAATTTATCTGAATTCATGCTTTCCCTATTTTTAAAAAAGTGATCAATTTATCTGAACATACGTATTATTGAGCTTATCTATAACACAAAGCTTTGCGATAAAAAATGAAAACAAACCCTACAACTAGTTTGCCCTTACTATCAGGTTCCGGCGATTTAATTCTGCACTGGCAAATAGTTAATGACTCAGTAATGGGCGGTTTATCGACCAGCCAAGCTTATGAGAAGGACAATAGCTTAATTTTTACAGGCAACGTTTCTTTTGAAAATAATGGAGGCTTTGCTTCAATACGCACAACAATAAACACTAATAAAGAAAACGCCAATCTCATATCTTTACGGTTCAAAGGAGATGGTAAAACGTATCAACTTCGCTTAAGAACGAGTCAGTACCTAGATGGGCCAGCGTTTACTGCTTCGTTTGCAACATTAAAAGATCAATGGCAAGTCGTTACATTCTCACCAACTGACTTTAGTCTTACTTACCGTGGTAAAACCTTAGAGCAGCAACCAGAGTTAACGTTCAAAGATGTACAACAATTGGGCCTTATGATCGCCAAAAAGCAGCAAGGTAATTTTAAACTTGAATTAGCGCATATTAACTTTGAGCATAAATAGCGTAAATTAAGCGGCTATATTGGAAATATTAAAATTATTTTTTAAAATCATATTCTTCGTTATCTCGCTTTTTAAGCTCTGTGATAACCATTTCTATCATCTGTTTCTTTATTTCTGCGTGGTTGGACTTTAGCTCATTAAGTTGCTGAACTAATATATCAATTTGCTCTTGCTGTTGAGAATCTCGGTATTTTTTCGCACCAGTATGCTCAGGATCTATTTTTAAATTTTGCGCTTCGGTATTTTTTTCCAGCTGTATAAAGTTGCTATTGTGGCTTTCAAGCTTGAGATTTCGCTGAATTGGATCTTGTTTTAATTTATTAATTTGTTCTTGTAGCACGATGATCTTTTGAGCGAAATCTTCATACACTTTTTGTAAATTGTTATACTGTTCAGCAAAATTCACATCATCTTCGCTATACTCTTGCGCTTTAGCATCTAAAAACTCAGACAAAATATATTCAGGCTGTTCTGTTTGCGCTGCTTGTTCTTCAAGTCGTTTGTCGTATTTACTTTGAAACCCATGAGCTTCAGGAATAGTAATAACAGGTAAGATCTTCATATTTCATCCTTAAAATTATCCTGGTAATAATATCGGCACAAAATAATAAGACTTTAGCTTTCTTTTGCAAAAACATTACCCTTGGTTATTACCCAAAGGCTAGGAAGCTACTAATGGTTAAGCACCTAAGCGCCGGTATTAAACTCACTGGCAAAGGAGTTTTACCGTTAGATTACAAGCAACAATTAAACACACTTGCTTTGCAAACTGTAAATTAGCTTTTGCTATACTATTGCTCCATGAAAACCCAGCGGTAAATGATAGGGTAATTGCATTGAAGCCAACGGCCCTTGACCTATTTTCTCCGCATCAAAAACAGCAACACCACTTTTAGCCGATCCATAATCCAACCACGTATTAATGATATAACCTTGCCCTTCTCTATTACTATTTGTTTTGGCTATAAATAAAGGCTCTTCAACATGGGCTGTATCACCAAAACTATAACTTTGACTTTGGCCTGATTGCGTGTTCAATCTTGTGATTGCATTAAACTCTTTATGTGGATTATTTTTGCTTATTCCTACGCCATACTGCAAAGCCGATGACTTAGCAGCGAAACGCTTATCAAATTGCAAAAATTCCATATATGGTTCAGCCCAGTTAATCGATACCTTGTTAGTAACAAGATTAAGCCTAAGCTGCGCTGCTTTAGCTGGTTCATGCGCAATACGATTTTGGTTATTGTCTATATTAGCCATTACATCAGTCATTACAGTTGCATCTGGATACAGACATAAGTTAACAACTAGTTCATTATTTTGTTGCCAACTATTTCCAAAATGAAAAACAAATCCAGCTTCAAGCTCCATCTGGTTAACTACTTGCAAACTATGCTTATCAACCACTAATACCCGACTGCCTAATTGTTTTTGCCATTTAAATCGTTCTATATAAGTTTCTCCCAGTTGCTGTAACATGGGTGGCAAATAAAATATTAAATACTGCTCTGTCACTGCAAAATCATGAATATAACTATGATGTGGCAGTGGTAAAAGTTTATAGCGTTTTATGCCTCCTTGCGCCGTCAGTTGATACACTACAATGCAAGGTTTACCTGTAAAAGAAATATCACCAAAGTTCCAAATCGTACCATCGCTATCAGCATGAGGATGAGCTGAAAAAGGAACCCCATTTAATTCAGACCCAAAATCAACCTGTCCTTTGGTTGCGAGTGTTTCTTGATCAAGGCGATACGGCGTACCCGCTTCCCACATAGCCCAAAGCTCACCGGCCATTGGTAACAATGCCGTATTTGCAGTATTGAATACTTGGGTATTTTTTGCCGGTTTTGCATTAGTAATTATTGAGCCTGCACCATTATATAAAAACCTTCCTGCTTTACTCTCTTCGACAAACTTCTGTGTTTGTGTAAATTTTCCTTGATGAGTGACACCGTGCTGTGAAAATTTAAATTGATTAACAAACCCATCGCCATCAAACCAATGGCTGTAACGCTGCCCTGCCCGCTCTTGCATACCCGGGCCATTGCGGAAAAATGTTATACCTTGTAACTGAACGGGTAGCTCACCTTGCCAAGGTTCAAAATGTGGATCAATATTATCCGTTACCCCTTGCCAACCTAAAAAAGAAGACTGTATAGCAGAAGAATGACTTGGCTGTGGCTTTGCATTTGCTCCAAATACCGCAGGGCATTGGCTAGCGATGATTGCGCATGTGCTTAAGTATGTTGATTTTTTTAAAAATTCACGACGTAACATAGCAATATCCTTAATCAATCGAAATTTGAATAGTGTGATCAACATCACCGACAGCAAAGCGTAATTTGTCAAAACTTGGCGGCCCCATTAAACGAGGATTATTACTAAAACCATATGGCTCATTAGGAATACCAATCATATTACGATTGAGCTTTTGATTATTATCTAAATCTTGGTAAGCCAAAATGGCGTAATCACCGGCGCTTAAATCGCTAAATGTTACTGTAGTCTGTAACTTAGTCACGGCCCCTTTATATGCTAGCGTGGCTTTATTTGACTCCATAGCAGAGACTGAGTCATAAAGCACCACATATATATCACCTTCAAGCTGTGTAATCCCCGCAATATCGACCGTTAATTCGGCAGCTTGTGCAGCTAAGCTACTGATTGCAAATGCACTGGTAAAAACTAATTTTTTAAACATAACAAGCTCTTTCTAATGTGGCTTAACACCTATTGCTAAGCTGATGTAGCTACTGTAGAAAAGTCCCACATATAATACAGGTGCCAAAAGTCATGTTTTTTGAAATTAGTTTGTTTATGTCTTAGTATTAAGCAAATTTATTAACATCGCGTTTAAAAACCCGCATACTGTTTTATTGATTTAAATTAATGAGTCATTGCTGTTTTATTGCTATTTAAAGACAAGCTAACGTAAACTAAAGCACTTTGTTTTTTTGCTGGAAGCGAAATGCAGTCACCCTCTTTATTGACACTAAAAAAACCTATTAACTGGCAACTAACATTAGCGGGCTTACTAGGCTGCGCCACAGTTATGGCGCTTACTTTAGTAACTAGTCAAGCCACATCGCTATTAAGCAGTTTTCTCGCTTATATGCTGTATATACTAAGCTTTTTAGTGATTACACTGACAAATGGTGTAAACCAAAATCCTCGCAGTTTAAGCTGTTTTATATTTTTACAAATACTGGCAACTTTAATATTAGGCTGGATATTACACACCCCATTAATTTATATTTTATTGGTGATTATAGCAGGGCAACTGCCTTTCATTTTTAGCTCGAGATACGCTTTAGTCCCGATGGTTGCTGCTCATAGCTCACTTGTGCTGGTGCTCTTTTTTAGTAAAGAAAATGCTATTTCTCTGTGGCATGAATTAACACTAAGTAGTGTCTACTTGGCTTTTGAGATTTTTTCGTTTGCCGCCAGTAAAGTTGCCGTCAAAGAAGCTGCAACAAATAAAGCATTAACACTGATGAATGCACACCTTGCTTCTACACGAAGTTTACTAACCGATAGTATTCGTCATGGTGAGCGCCTTGAGATCAGTCGTGACCTGCATGATATTTGTGGCCATCAACTTACCGCATTAATTTTAAATTTAGAGTTTGCCGCACAGCAAACAGCCAACTCAAATGATGACTCTTCTCATGCTACATTGATCCAATCACGCGACTTAGCAAAAGCATTACTGAGTGAGATCCGCAACATGGTTCGCAGTATTCGTAACGACGGTGATATTGATATAAAAACAGCACTCAATGAAATTGCAGATCGGTTACCTGGTTACAATTTTGCTGTTAACATCGACAATGCGCTGCAGATCCATTCCCATAAGCAAGCCGAATGTATATTAAGAGTGTGTCAAGAAGCAATTACCAATGCGATTAAGCATAGCCAATTTAAACACATTGAAGTGCGACTATCACAGACCAACAAAATGTTAGCCTTAGATATTATTAATCAGCAATCCCAACAAAGTGATTTGAATTTCGGCTGTGGTTTAAACTCAATCAAAGAGCGGGTAAGTGAATATCAAGGCTGTATGGAAATCAAGCAAACGCCAGAGCGTTTTTGCTTACATGTCACCCTCCCCCTTAAGGACACATTATGATCAGACTAGCCATTGTCGACGACCAAGCACTGATCCGCGAGGGGATCGCCAATTTACTCTCTTTAGCGGACGAATTTACCGTCTGTTGGCAACTCGACTCAGGCATCAAAGTATGCGAGCAGCTATCCTCTGATCCCATTGATGTACTATTAATGGATATTAGGATGCCTGGCGTCAATGGTATCGAAGCACTAACCCAACTTCGCAAACAGCATTTTGATTGTAAGGTAATTATCTTAACAACTTTTGATGATCCGCAGTTATTTGTCGATGCAATGCAAGCAGGAGCTAATGGATTCTTACTCAAAGATGTCGACACCGAAAAGCTTCATCATGCAGTCCATCGTGTGTACAACGGACAAACCTTAGCAGAGCCAGTGTTATTAAATCAGCTAAATGCAGCACAGCTGTCGACCTTTGGGGATAATGAAATTGAACCGCTGAGTGAACGCGAAACTGATATTTTAAAACTGATCGCAGCTGGACTATCTAATAAAGAAATAGCTCAAGCCATTTTTTTAGCTGAAGGAACCGTTAAGAATCATGTATCAAGCTTACTGGCAAAGCTCAATACCCGCGATAGAACCCGCGCAGTACTTAAAGCATTGAGCGCGAAAATTATATGAATTATCTTACACAAGCTTTTTAAGTACATGTTTATTTTACAGTATTACCAATAAACAAACGATATAACTTATATTTCTACTTTAGATTAAACATCTACAAACTCAGCCATTCAATCAAAATACTAAATCTGCGCTCAGGTTACTTTAGCTTCCTAGCCTTTGTTATTACCCAAAGGCTAGGAAGCTACTAATGGTTAAACGGCCTGTTGATGGATTACTAGATAGTCCTAAATCAGGATTAATATTACCAGAATGCAAGGCATTACTTGGATATACAATAAGCCTATTCGGTTTCGCCTCTAGTGAGGCTATTTGCTCAAACAATGTTGTATCACTGGAAATATAACTAGGACGTTCGTGGAGCCTTTGAGCAATGGCTTGCTGTTTGATCATTGCACGATACGGTGCGAGTCGCTGCTGTGTTATACGTTCAAAGCCAGATGCTTTATGCCGATACAAGGACGTTCCACCATATGCTTTTGCACATAAAAAATGCACAGCAGCAAGCTGGTTAACACTAGGAGTATCAAAGTGAGGCAACATTTGAATGGGCCTTAATTTTGTTACCGGTGTTGTGGCAATTGAAAACGCAGAAAAAACCACTTTCATGTCATTGCTATCGATAAAATTGAACGACGACTTTAAGATAGGGAGTAACTCTTTAAGTTGCTCACTATAGTTAGCCGGTGATGGTTTGCGAACCCCTGGGTATAAATCTCCATTAGATGCAGTAAATGCCGAGCTATGATTAACGTTTTCACAAGCACAGGTGATGAGTTCATTATAGTTTAAACTTAAATCATCAATCACTAAAACAGGTATGCGCTCATTACCAACAACTAAGCGTGTAACTTTCATTGCCGGGTTTAAAAAAGTAGCACTAGTCATGTACACTAACTAACTGCTGATTTTTACGTTCAATAAGTGGATACAGTTGACCCAATGAATTGATCATCGTGTAGATTGGTTTAAGCTGTTGTGCTTTATGTAAACGCCCTATTTGTTCAGGAGCTAGTGCCGCTACTTTCTCTTCACTTACCGTATATAGACCGTTTAAACGTGAACTTTGCTTATTGCAAAAGGTAACGTCAAGGGAAAGAGGCTGCACTAAATTAAGTGCTAACAATGTGTCGATCAGTGCTTTATTTTCTATTTCGCCTTGCAATAAATACCCTAAGCATTGTTTCATTTTAACAAAATAATCACTATCTTCACCGCTGTCAGTAAATAATACCTGGATGTCATTGACGTTATTTTGCGCTGAGTCGCGAACTATCGATGGGCTGTCTAAGTTTATACAAACCGCATAATCTCCCGCTTCTTCAGCTTGTATATCACCGACAAAAAATGGCTGCCTTTGTAACTGTAATGGTATGTAAACTCCTTGCCATTGACCGTCTTTCGAAAATAAATTTTCATGTTGCTCAAAACCTAATAATGCCGTTAAGGTAAATTCGCCTGTTTCACCACTCTTAGCAAGTACGATCGGATGTTGCACAGATACTTGGCTAAATTCAGCAACCACAACGGGAAGCATATTTTGCGTGGCACTGTGTTCTTGAGTTTTCGCGATATCAATTTTTAAATGTTTGTGAGCACTGTAATTAATTGCAACTAAATTAGTCATATTGTTCTCTTTATTCTTTATATTTCACAGCACAATTAAATTGCACTAAGCCCATGCAGCTTAATTTTATCAAGTAACTCTCTGTTACTAGGTAATGTTGAAACTGCTTGCTGAATCATATGTTTATTTTTAGCAAATTGACTCTGTGCAAATGTTTTATCATTTAATAAGTGAGGTGAGTTGCTGTAATCACTTTTAAAGCCCATTCCATACAAGACATACTGATAGCTTGCAGCAGGAAACACTTCATTATTACTCGCAAAATCATAATCAGCAGGAGCGCGATATTGCCAAAGTTGCATTAAATCTTGCAAGCTTTGTGGGATCGTTTGTGGATCGCGATTATCTATCCAAAACGCATTATCGGTGCGCTTACTCAAAATATAGTGCAGCTTTAAAAAGTCGATTATTTTCCCCCAGCGGTAGAGAAATGTATCGTTAAAGCGTTTCGCTGTAATATCCATTACCTCGCGAGTCGTTGGCAATTGCTCGCTAATCATTTGCGCTGACATCTCAACTAACACAAGAGCAGACGCTTCAAGTGGCTCTAAAAAGCCAGCAGACAATCCAACAGCAACACAATTATTTTGCCAAAAGTGACTGCGATGGCCACTTTCTATCGGAATTTTTCTGATTGTCAGTGAATCAATCTTATCGCCTATATAGTCGGCAAGTCTTGCCCTTGCTTGCGATTCAGTACTGTGTTTGCTCGAATACACATAACCAACACCACGGCGATGTTGTAAACCTATGTCCCAGATCCAACCTGCTTCTTGCGCCGTCGAGATGGTATGTGAAGCGATTGGGCTACTGTCATTTTCATAGGGTACCTGTACTGCTAAAGCCGTATCTATGAATAAAACATCACGATAGGATTTGAACGGCACTTGATAATGACCTCCGAGCAATAACGATGAAAAACCACTGCAATCAACAAATAAATCGCCACTTATATTTCCGGCCTGCTTTGTTGTTAAACTACCTATATCACCATTTTCGATGCTGTTAACTTTAGTAACATCAGCTAAAATATGGGTTACACCTAAATTTTCGATGCAGTGTTTTTGTAAAAACACTGCAAATTTAGCTGAATCTAGATGATAAGCGTAATTGGCGACAGCGCCATATTCAGGCGTTCTGATCGTCTTTGGCGCAAGACCTTGCTCGCAAAGTGCTTCTTGAAAACATACCGCATTAGAAAACGATGATGATTGCTCGCCATCGTTTAACCAATATCCTGCCATATCTGTTTTAGTGAATCCTTGCGGTAAAACCAATGGGTGATAATAATAATCATCTTCGCCACCATCCACCCATTGTGCAAACTTAGCACCTTGTTTAAAACTAGCGTCACACTCACGGATAAAGTCGGTTTCACTAATACCCAAAGCGATTAAAGTGCTGCGCATTGTTGGCCAAGTACCTTCACCAACGCCAATAATTGGTACGTTTGGCGATTCGACTAACGTGACCTTGACGCCAACGTCCGTATTACTCTTATGCTCTGCAGCCAATCGCCCCGCAGTTAACCAACCCGCAATACCACCACCCACGACAATCACTGTGTTTATGCTTTTTTCTTGTTGTTTCATTTTAATACTCGCGTGGATTACAATTAAAAGTGACTTTTAATCAATACATAAAAGTCACTTTATTTACCCGATTAATGCCTAGAAATTACCGCGAATACCGAACATGAAACGTCGACCGCTGTCTTCAATTTGTAGCATTTGATTAGCAAAACGACCTCGTTTGTGAACATACTCTTGAGTTAGATTAATGCCTTCAATAAAGACTGTGACGTGTTCTGTTAAATCATAACTAATGTTCGCATCAAGCTGTGCATAGTCTTCTACAATAGTTACACCATCACCATTAAGTTGACTTAACGATTGCACAAAGCTGTCTCGCCAGTTGTAAGCTAAGCGAGCTTGAAAAGAATCATTTTCATAAAAACCTACCACATTATATGAATCACTTAAGCCTGTAAGAGCAAACACTTGAGTAATATCTGCAGCATCTAACTCTTTGTTACTATCTACAATAGTGGCATTAACCATAAAACCAAAGCCACTGTCGAAAGTATGCTGTAGAGCAACCTCCCACCCATCAACAATTGCTGATTCACTGTTATTTGGTATGGTATTGGTAAACACCGCCGTGGTGTCTGCTGGATCTGGACTATCAACATCATTACCTGTGGAAGGATCAGTAAGTAGACCGCCACCGGGCAGTTCAAAGGTTAAGTCTTCAGTGGTATTGATAATAAAATTAGCAACATTTTTTCTAAAATAACCTGCCGATACATAACTTGCATTGCCGTAGTACCATTCAAGAGATAGATCTAAGTTATCAGAAGTAAAAGGAGCTAACGCTGGATTACCAGAGCTGGATGTTAAATTGCCACCTTGCCGCGTTGTTTCTATCACTGTTACCGGTGACATACTATCGAGCGTCGGTCGAGTGATTGTTTGTGATACCGCAGCACGGGCAATTAAGTCATCATTGATTTCGAGCTTAAGACTAAAATTAGGTAAAATGGCTTCATAGTCAGAATTAGCTGAAATAGATTGAACATTGCCATAATTAGCTAACATTTCTGTTTTATCTAAAATTGACAATGAGTTAACTGGTTCATCGCTTCCGTTCACTTCAACATCAGTCGTTTCATACCTAAACCCAGCTGAGGCAAACAAGGGCATACCCGCAAGCTCTGATTCAAAATCAAATTCGCTATACAAAGCAATTGTGTCTTCTGTTATTTCAAATGACTTATTACGCTTTACTGCATCAAAGCTAATTGGCTGCCCATTTGCAGCGGCATATTGCTCAAGATAAGCAAAGTTTGCTTCACCATCATGTGCAAGCCAAGATGTTGGCATACGACCACTACCACTGACGTTATCTAAAAAGTCATCGCCGGCATCAAATACAAACTGTGCGAGTCCGTCCATACTAGGCATATCTGGGTAACCACAGAAAGTACAATGTATACCTACACCTTCATTATCCCAACGTTCAAGACTTTTAGTTTCGGATGAATACATTGCACCAAATTTTACGGCTACAAGACCCGTATAACCATCGTTGTACCATGTACTATCCCAACGAAATTGATCAACGGTATCTTCGACCGCCCAGCCACGACGCAACATAACATGAGCTCGGCTATTTGCCGGATCTAAATGATTTGAGACCCCATCAGGGCTAATTGCCGGGTTATATGCGCTGCTATCTAGCTCCTGTTGACCACTGTAAATACTGTCATCAGCCGATGCAAACTCACTCGCATAAGGTAAGATCCCTTGATCAACTTGAAAGCGCACACGGTTTGCATAACCAATCAAAGATAACTGATCACCTCGGCCATTATTTGCTTCACGCTCAGCCTTTGAATGACTTAAATCAAAATTCATTTTTAAATTATCGTTTACGTGCCATTGTAAATTAAGCCCAAGCGCACTGGAGTTTGTTAAACGATCGAATTTTTTAGCGTGCATATCCGTTGCAAGCCCGACTTCTTGATAAAGATCAATCACCGTGCCATTTTCGTCAACAGTTGGTCCATCAGCATTACCAAACCCTTCTAAATTGGGTGCAGTAAACCAGTGTCCATAAGACGTTGTATCGGCTTCAACATCAAAATCAGAATACAGTGCATCGCCAGTAATCACTACATCATCAGACGGGGCATATTGAATAACTAAATTAGCATTGGTGCGAGTGCGCGTCTCTGTGGTTACTTTATGATCATAATTACGGGGAGAAAAAATATTGCCAGTATAAGCTTGTCCGCTTTGTGTTTGCGGCTTAGGCACGCCAACATTTTCTAACCAGCCATCTACTTGTGCTTGATTTAACCGGGTTCTACGTTCTTGACGTGAGACAGCGAATAACAAACCTAGCGTATCGTCATTAAATGTATTACTAATTAATCCTGATACCTCTGGCGTTGTTTCTTCACTATTGTCGTCATAAATACCTTTTATGCTGCCGGCTACTTTAAAGCCATTAATAGCAAATGGACGAGCGGTATTTACATTGATTGTTGAGCCTATACCGCCTGACTGCTTTGTTGCGGTTGATGTTTTAAATACATCTAAACTCTTTACCAGCTCCGACGCGATAGTATCAAAACTAAATGCTCGGCTTTGGTTTTCAGATGCCATTTGGCGGCCATTGACTAACACGGTATTAAATTGCGGGCCGAATCCCCGTACCGTGATTAATTGCCCTTCCCCGCCGGAACGGTCAATCGAAACACCGGTGATACGTTGCAATGACTCAGCTAAGTTAGTATCGGGGAATTTACCAATATCTTCTGCTGAAATAGAATCGACGACTCCACCCGCTTCACGTTTAGCATCCATTGCGCGTCCAAGTGATCCTCTTATTCCTCTTACTTCAATTATTTCCGGTCCTTGTTCTGCGGTATCGGCTACTGCAGGTAGTGTAACGCTACTAAGCACTGCGAGTACGGCACTCGCCACCCCGTTTTTTTTATAATTAGTCATGTTGTCATTTCTCTCGAAGCGTGGATCTATCGAAATAGATATTTGCCCATCTTCGCTGACATGTGATTGCAAGCCTGTCCCTGCAAGTAAACTATTTAATGCAGTTATTATTGAATACTCACCAGTAATATTATTAGTCTGCAACTGTTGGATTTTATCCAACGGAAACAACAAGGTAATATCAGCTTGCTCTGCAAAATTAATCAGCGATAGATCAGCCCTTTGTCTTGGAATATCAAACATAATCTTGCCATTTTTGGTATTTGCTTGAGCCTCTGTATTAAACAAAGTAAAAACCAAAACCAGTACACAAAAATGAAGCTGAGATGTTTGATATTTCATGTGCATGGTTTTTCGCCATACACAAAACAAAGACGAGTGAGTTTTTATTTTCCCCCATAAATATTTTCGATTATTTACAAATAATATATATTTTTGACTAGTCATACTGAAAATTGCTAAGCCTTTTTGTTTTTATTATTACTAAAATACAACGGCGAAATATTCAATTTTGAATAATGTTTCGCTTGCAAAGTAATTGCTGTTTTTATCCGCTAAACCCATTTCTAAAATTGCTGCATATCGTCAATTAGAACAAGTAATTAAAAAGTTTAAATCGTATTTAAAGTATCTATTTGGGTGTAAATATCTAAGTACTTAGTGATGTAAATTAAGATAATTTTTACGCTGTTTTTTTAACAACCAAAGAAGCACCATACGATGCTAAGTAGCTTAGCGCCAAGACCCGAACTCTTGATTGCTAAAAACTGTAGTACAATTAACACTGTAATTACAAGCTTTAAGCAAAACGAGAAATAGACCGGTAAAGGGCAATGGGTAACGTTATATTAAAAAAATGCGATTAAATGGTTTTTGCCTAGTGGATTTTTTTATCTCAATCGTCTTACTAAGTATTGGCATAAAAATAATAACAGCAGAGCTAAATCCGATGAGAAAACGTTAATGACGAAAGACACACTACTTCACAAGGCTTATTTAGTCTCAAGAAAAAGCATTTCGCGAGTTGTGGCTAAAATTGTGCCACCTCATGAAATTGAAGATATTGTGCAAGAAACGTATGTGCGTATATGCAAAATTGAAAACAGCGACAATATTAACTCTCCCAAGTCATTTATCTATAAAACTGCGCGTAATTTAGCATTAGATTATCAAAAACAGGCCAATATACGCTTGGTCGACGGTATTGATAATATGGAAGCGCTTGAGCAACTTCTGTGTGAACAATACAAAGATGAGATGTATGAGAGCACACTTACCGATAATGAATTTTCGAATTTTTGTGAAGCAGTAAGATTGCTTCCGATACAGTGTCGAAAAGTATTTGTATTAAAAAAAGTGTATGGCTATTCGCAGCGTGAAATAGCTGCACAATTGGAGCTTAGTGAAAGTACCGTGGAAAAGCATATTGCAACAGGCATGAAAAGATGTACGCTGTTTATGCGTCAATCAAATAAAAGCACCTATAATGAGCCAGCCCCTTCAGCAAACCTCAGTGCAGGAGGCAAATATGAGTAACATTCATCAGATCCATCAATCTTCCCAAGATAGTAATCAAGTTGAAGATGAACGCTTAGATCAAGCGAGTGAGTGGCTAGCCAAACTTGACCGAAACCTTAGCAGCGATGAAAAAGAAGCACTTAAAGCTTGGCTTGGAGATTCTTACAAAAATGTTGAGGTTCTGCTAGAAGTTGCACAATTGTGGGATAAAATGAGTGAGTTAAGTCGTTTATCAGACTTATTTCCACAAGCATCAAAACAACAACAAAAACTCCCTGTGTGGTTAGGCGCAATAGCAGCATCCATTTTATTGGCTGTTGCGCTTAGCTTTTTTCAAGAAACATTTAATTTTTCGCTGTTTAACCAAGCGAATAAATCTGCGGTAGTAGCAAAACAATTAAACTTTCAAACTGCGATTGGAGAAAGTAAAGATATTATTTTGCCTGACCAAAGTAAAATAACACTCAATACAAATAGTTTTGTCCATATTAAATACACTCCATCAGCCCGAGTAATCAATCTTCTTCGTGGTGAGATCCATATTGATGTCGCACATGATACCTCACGGCCTTTGAGTGTCGTCACTGGTAATAAAATAATCCAAGCCGTTGGAACTGCGTTTAATGTAGAGGTAAACAATAAACAAATAGAACTTATTGTTACCGATGGAAAAGTATTAGTTGCTCAGCAGTATACAACCGCTGTACCTAACCTCTCAAATAATGGCACTTCTAGAGTTGCAAAAGATGTATCGCTGCATTCCACGCCGGTATCAAAGGGTGAGAAACTCAATTTAGACTTTAAGGGTGAAATTACCAAAAAAGTTGAAAAAATTGACGCGATTGATGTGGCAGCAAACTTATCTTGGCGTCAAGGGAGTATCATTTTCAGAGGCGAATCACTTAGCGACGCAATGACCGAAATTAGCCGCTATACCAATATTAACTTTGAGCTTGCTGATGACGAACGTTTGAAGCAAGTACACGTTGCAGGCATGTTCAAAACTGGCGACGTTAAAGGTCTACTCGAAGTGCTTAATAATAACTTTAATATTAGTTATGAAAGAGTCAGCCCCGATAAAATCATGTTAAAATATGCGTCGCCTCACACTACTATATAATTCGTTACAACAATAACCAGGTATATCACCATGACAACACCTTTATCGTCGGGCAAGATTAATAGCCCGAATCACTCTTTATCAACAAACACCCATTCTCTACTTTACGTTATATTTATATCTGGCGTTGCAGCAATTGGTGGCTTTTTATTTGGCTTTGACTCCGGGGTTATCAACGGAACTGTGTCGGCGCTTGGCAAAACATTTAACTCAAGCAGCGTCGCAACAGGGTTTAATGTTGCGTCGGTTTTACTGGGTTGTGCTCTTGGTGCGCTGATTGCGGGCCCGCTTGCTGATAAATTTGGCCGCCGCTCAATTATGATCATCACTGCAGTAATATTTGCCATTAGCGCGTTTGGTTCAGGCATTGCAGACAGCTCCGCTGAATTTATTTTTTATCGTCTATTTGGTGGTCTCGGTATTGGCGCTGCATCTGTATTGGCACCCGCTTACATTGCTGAAGTCGCACCTGCGGCTTTGCGTGGACGATTAGCAACACTGCAACAATTAGCGATTGTACTTGGCTTATTTGCTGCTTTTTTAAGTAACTACCTGATCGCTTCGGCGGCAAACGGCGCTGAAGGTATTTTTATTCTTGAGCTGGCGGCTTGGCGCTGGATGTTTTGGGCAGAACTTGTACCTGCAGGATTATTTCTGTTGGGAGTATTATTTATACCAGAGTCGCCGCGTTATTTAGTTGCCCAAGGCCAATTAGAAAAAGCCAAAGCTGTATTTAAAAAAATATCTAATGATGATGCCCAATCACAAATAAACGATGTTAAGCAGTCACTTCATGGCGATAAAAAACCAAGTATTCGTGACTTATTTATTGACGGTAAAAAGAAAATACACCCAATTGTATGGGTTGGTATCGCTTTGTCTGTTTTTCAGCAATTTGTAGGCATTAATGTGGTCTTTTATTACGGCTCTGAGCTTTGGCAAGCAGCGGGTTTTGATGAATCACAATCTTTATTCATCAATGTATTAGCGGGTACTACCAATATTTTATCTACTTTTATAGCAATTGCGCTTATCGATAAAGTAGGCAGAAAACCATTATTACTAGTAGGTAGTATTGGTATGTTTATTAGTTTAAGTGCATTAACTTATACCTTTGGTAGCGCAGGCCTCGATGCGGCAGGTAAACTTGCATTAACTGACAGTATGGGCACGTTTGCACTTATCATGGCTAATCTCTTTGTGGTATTTTTTGGCTTAAGCTGGGGACCTGTTGTATGGGTACTATTAGGCGAAATGTTCAATAATCGTATTCGAGGGGCTGCTTTAGCTGTTGCAGCAAGTGCGCAATGGCTTGCCAACTTTACAATTACCATGACCTTCCCGATTATGCTCGGTAGTATTGGTTTAGCTGGTGCCTATGGGTTTTATGCTATTTCGGCCTTTATTAGCGTATTTTTTATTGTTAAATATATAAAAGAAACACGTGGTATCAAGCTAGAAGCCATGTAAAAGTTGTTTAAAATGGCGAATGTATTTATTTCGCCATTTTTTTCAACTAAGACTCTACTTTAAGTAATTCAACTTCAAATATAAGTAAAGAGGCTGGAGGAATACTGCCAACACGTTTTTCACCGTAAGCTAATTGGTGAGGGATATAAAAGGTGTATTTATCGCCTTCACTCATCAGTTGCAAGCCTTCAGTCCAGCCTTTTATTACCTGATTTAAACCAAAACTGATTGGGCTATTACGCTCAACAGAACTGTCAAATACACTGCCATCTAGCAAAGTACCGTGATAATGCACATTCACCATGCTAGTTGGGCTTGGTCTTGCCTCACTACCACTGCTGCTAACAACTTTATATTGCAGACCAGATGCGGTCTCAATAACCCCTTCAACCTTGCTGTTTGCCACTAAAAAGTCGGCTTCGATTTGCGCATTAGCGACCGCTTGTTGCTTTACTTTTTTGCTATTTTGAAAAATCAAAAAGCATAAAATGGCGATGATAATCGCCAAAATAATGTTGATCATGATTATTCTTTCTCGTGTTCTTTTTCGTCGTTATCGCCATTAACGATATCTGCAATTTCACTTAAACGGGCTAAGGCAATGCCGTTAACTGAGTTTTCAGGATATTGCCCGTCGCTCAACTCGCCTGCTGCAATATCCATCAGTAAATTAAGCGCTTGGTCAACCGTTTCAACTGCATAAATATGAAACTTGCCAAGCTCTACTGCATTGAGGATCTCGTCATCAAGCACTAAGTTTACTTGATTTGATTTAGGAATTATTACTCCTTGCGCAGACGTTAAACCACGCATTTTGCAAAGCTTAAAAAACCCTTCAATTTTTTCGTTTACACCGCCAATGGCTTGCACGTCACCGTGCTGGTTAATTGAACCAGTCAGTGCAATTGACTGGCTAATAGGTAAGCTAGTAATTGCAGAAATAAGCGCACACAACTCAGCTAATGACGCACTGTCGCCATCAATGTAGCCATAACTTTGTTCAATGGCGATATTAGCACTGAGCGTTAAACTAAATTGCTGCGCATATTTATTACCTAAATAGCCAGTCAGTAGCATGACACCTTTGGAGTGAATGGCTTTACCCAGCTCAGCTTCGCGCTCAACGTCAATTACCCCATCCGCACCAGCGTAAACCGTGGCGGTGATCCGTGCCGGAGTACCAAAAGAAGTATCGCCAATGTGTAATACTGTTAAACCATTTACTTTACCTACAGCATGACCGTCGGTGGCAATTAAGGTATGCCCTTCTTTGATATCGCTGAGCATATTTTCGCTAATTTGCCCAGTACGATATTGCTTGCCTTCAATCGCTTCATCAATATGATGGGCATCAATTAAAGTTAAGTTATCTTGCTTGGTATAAAAGCTGGCTTCTGCCACTAGCTCTAACACATCAGCAAAACGAGCTGAAAGCTTATTGTGATGTTCTGCTTGGCGGTAGCTAAATTTCAGTAATCGTGCCATCGCTGACTCAGTTAGACTACACTTTAGCGTCTGCTCACAGTACTCAATCACTTTAGTGATAAATTGATACTGTAATTTATCACTGCTTGGCAGGTAATAATCAAAATCGGCTAACACTCTAAACAGCTCAGCAAACTCTTCGTCATATTCACCGATGGTGTAATACAACTCACGCGAGCCGAGTAAAATAATTTTTACATCAAGCGGGATCAACTGTGGACGCAAGGTAAAGCTACTGCCAACAGCACTATCTTGATACGGTAAATCATTTTTGATTTGATGAGTTTTTAATGACAGCTTTAAACCATCCCACACTTGTGGATTAGCCATCACTTTTTCAGCGTCCATAATCAAATAACCACCGTTAGCGCGATGCAGTGCCCCCGGCTGAATCGATCGATAACTGGTGATCAATGAGCCTTGTGAAGTAGCATATTCAATTTTTCCAAAAATATTACCAAAGGTAGGATTTGGCTCATACACCACAGGGGCAGCATCACCTTCTTTAAATTCAACTAAAATATTAGGTGCAAAAAAGTCGGTAAGCATCCCTTTACGGTCAAAATCTTCTTTGTTTTCGTCGCTAACATCTTCATCATCGAGCCACTCAAGTACCGCATCAATAATTTCCACGCGGATGTCTTTTAGATAGCGTAATACTCCAATGTGCGCAGCATATTTATGTTCAAGATCTTTTAGTAATGGCTTAGTAGCCAGCTCTGCGGTGGATTTTTTTAAATTACGGAGTTTTTCAGATGATTCACGTTTCCAACGTGGCAACTCAATCAGTGCCTCAATGAGTGCATCTTCGAGTTTTTCAATTACTTCATAAAATTGTTCACGCAATTCATCATCAAGCTCAGCAAATTCAGCATCGCTTAGTTGTTTGCCATCAATCAGCGGGGCAAATCCAACCACACTTTTTTCTTCAATTAAGGCAACACTTTGCTCAAGCGCGGCAATTTCCACAGCAGTAATTGCGCTATCGTAAGCGTCGTTAAATTCACGGTCGATTTTTTTCTTTTTACGCTGGTACGCTGGGTTATCAAACGCTGCAGGAAAGGTGTCGAGTACTTCATCAATAAATGAGTCAATATCATCAGCTAACTGTTTACTTTGACCTGCTTGTAAAAACATTGCGATAGGCTCGCGGTGGTCGTCATAATTATTAACGTATAACCACTCATTTGGTGTTGGCCGGCCTTTGCTGTGTGCTTGAAGTTTATCTTTGACTAAGGTAAACCGACCATGCGCGGCCTCCCCCATTACATACACATTGTAACCAGGTAATTCCATCCCTAACGAGAAATCAAGCGCACTTTGCGCCCGCTGTTGACCGATGAAAGTCAAGGTTTCAGGATATGGATTGTTCATGCACGTTTGTACATGATTAAGTGAAATTGTCGGCGCAAGGGCCGACACAGATAAAGGCAGCAGTTTCTTCGTCATTCTAACTTCTTTTTATACCAACATATTCGTTGATTTTGTAAGGTGGCATCAGTGCACTAAAAGGCACTGTTCACTAACTATTTAAGGTTGTAGTGCCTTTCGGCTAAAGTAGATACCATCACATTGCGAACACGCTGTAATTTGCGTAGCGTGGTAAATATCATAACTATATTGGCAATTCTTACATACTAATGTGCCCATGGCTATCCATTCGCCTTGGTGATATACCCCATTGTGCTTAAAATCTTGATTTAATGCTTGCCACTCAAGTTGAGTTTTGTCTTCGATATGTGAAAGTTCAAACCACAAAGACTCTTTAAGCTCTTGCCATGCAAGGGAACCATAGTGTTGATCGTGCTCTTGGATGTGCTCAATATCGCGCTTTAAATATTCACTGTATAAAGTTAATTTTTCTTGTCCTAAATCTTTTAGCGCTTGTTCAGATTCAATAAACTTATCCATCGCATCTTTTAGCTCATGATCTTTTACGTCTTTTAACCATGTGCTCAAATCTGTTAACCACGTCTTATAATCAGCCATTGTTTACTCCTTCAGAACTGTGTTTAGCGAACCTATACCTTACACAAGTATAGGTTAACCTGCCCTGAAAACTAATTTCATATAAAATCCACTGATTTGACGCTGTGATTAGTGCTTTTTTTGGGGTATCCTAACGGCAATTTTTTATTAGTTTGCAAGAAGTCTGGAACCGTAGATGCAAGAGCAATATAACCCGCAAGACATAGAGTCAAAAGTCCAAGCCTACTGGGAAGAAAACCAAGTATTTAAAGCCACTGAAGACGAGAGCAAAGAAAAGTATTATTGCCTTTCTATGTTCCCTTACCCAAGCGGCCGACTCCACATGGGTCATGTGCGTAACTACACGATTGGTGATGTTGTTTCTCGTTTCCAACGCTTGCAAGGCAAAAACGTAATGCAACCTATGGGTTGGGACGCGTTTGGTCTACCGGCTGAAAATGCGGCAATTAAAAATAAAACTGCGCCAGCAAAATGGACCTACGAGAACATCGATTACATGCGTACCCAACTTAAGCAATTAGGTTTTGGTTATGACTGGGATCGTGAGATCGCAACTTGCCATCCAGAATATTACAAATGGGAACAGTGGTTCTTCACTAAGCTTTACGAAAAAGGCCTAGTGTACAAAAAAATGTCAACGGTAAACTGGGATCCAGTAGACCAAACAGTACTTGCTAACGAGCAAGTTATTGATGGTCGCGGTTGGCGTTCAGGTGCTGTAGTTGAACAAAAAGAAATTCCACAGTGGTTTATTAAAATCACTGACTACGCGCAAGAGCTACTTGACGACTTAGACAAGTTAGAAGATTGGCCAGAGCAAGTTAAAACCATGCAGCGCAACTGGATTGGTCGCTCTGAAGGGTTAGATATTGAGTTTAAACGCACCGATAACAACGAAACATTCAGCGTTTATACCACTCGCCCTGATACCTTTATGGGTGTGACTTATGTTGCTGTTGCAGGCGGACACCCTATCGCACAAGAAGCAGCTAAAAATAGCGACGCTGTGGCACGCTTTGTTGATGAATGCAAAAACACCAAAGTAGCTGAAGCTGATATGGCGACGATGGAGAAAAAAGGCATCGCAACGGGCTTTTTTGCTACTCACCCACTTACCGGTGAGCAAGTACCAATTTGGGTTGCCAACTTTGTATTAATGCATTATGGCTCAGGTGCTGTAATGGCCGTACCCGCGCACGACCAACGGGACTTTGAATTTGCTACCGCTTACGGTTTAGACGTCAAACAAGTCATTGCACCTGTCGCAGGTTCAGATCTTGAAGTAAACCTAAATGAAGCGGCATTCACTGAAAAAGGTGTGCTGGTAAATTCAGCTGAATTTGATGGCCTTGATTTTGATGGCGCATTTAAGGCTATTGCTGACAAACTTGAAGCACTGGGTGTTGGTGAGCGTAAAGTAAACTTCCGTTTACGTGATTGGGGTGTTAGCCGTCAGCGTTATTGGGGTTCACCAATCCCAATGTTAAGCGATGAAAACGGTAACGAACTTGCTGCGACTGAAGATATGCTGCCGGTGCGCTTACCAGAAGACGTGGTAATGAACGGTGTAACATCGCCAATCAAAGCAGATCCACAATGGGCTAAAACCACAGTTAATGGCGCACCTGCGTTTCATGAAACTGACACTTTTGATACGTTTATGGAATCATCTTGGTACTACGCACGTTACTGTAGTCCACGCCATGACAAAGGTATGCTAGATCCAGCTGCGGCAAACTACTGGTTACCAGTAAACCAATACATTGGTGGTATTGAGCACGCTATTTTACATTTATTGTATTCGCGCTTTTTCCATAAATTATTACGTGATTTTGGCTTAGTTAATTCAGATGAGCCATTTGACCGCTTATTATGCCAAGGCATGGTACTTGCCGAAACATTTTATCGTAAAGATGAAAAAGGTGGCGACATTTGGATTTCCCCTAGTGATGTAAATACTGAAACAGACGACAAAGGCCGCGTGACTAAAGCATGGCATAAAGTTGACGGCGAGCCAGTATTCTCATCAGGCATGAGCAAAATGTCTAAATCAAAAAATAACGGTATCGACCCGCAACAAGTTATCGCTCAATACGGCGCTGATACGGTACGTTTATTTATGATGTTTACCGCACCGCCAGAGCAAACGCTTGAATGGTCTGATTCAGGTGTTGAAGGGGCACATCGTTTCATTAAACGTGTATGGAAATATGCGGTTGATGTGAACACTGTTGGTTTCCAAGCATTAGACAAATCAGCATTAAACAACGAGCAAAAAGTGCTTCGTCGTGAGCTGCACAAAGCAATTGCAAAAGTGACTGATGATGTTGAACGTCGTCAAACATTCAACACTGCCATTGCGGCAATCATGGAAATCTCAAACAAATTGTTAAAAGCACCTTTAGCTGACAAACAAGATGTAGCGATTGCCAACGAAGCGCTTGAAGCGCTGTTAATTATGCTTGCACCAATTACGCCGCATTTGTCACATCAATTGTGGCAAGAACTGGGTAAAGAAGGCGATATTTTAGATGCGTCTTGGCCCGTGGTTGATGAGTCTGCCCTTGTTGAAGATGAAAAACTGATCATCGTGCAAGTTAACGGTAAACTACGCGCAAAATTAACGGTGCCAGCTGATGCTACTAAAGAGCAAGTAGAAGCACTAGCATTTGCTGAACCTAACGTATCTAAGTTCACTGATGGCGTAACAATCCGTAAGGTTATTTACGTACCTGGTAAACTACTTAACGTGGTTGCTAACTAATTATGGCTGCTATTCATGCCATTAAAAACGGACTAGCCTTAGCGCTAGTCTGTTTTTTGTTATCTAGCTGCGGCTTTCACCTTAAAAAAGCCTCAAGTCTGCCTGATGACTTGGCCACCTTAACTTTAAACGGTGATGATGAAAAATCAGCGTTATTTGCGATGCTTGGCAAAGAACTCACATTGAGCAAAGTTGAGTTACTCGACACGCCTAAGAAAAACGTCGCTCAGCTGTATTTATATAAAGATCGTCTTGAACGCCAAACCTTATCATTATTTAAAAATGGTCAGGTTGCCGAGTACGAGTTAGCTTATAGTGTTCGCTACTTACTCAAGCGCCCAGGCAAAGAAGCAATTGAACAACGTTTTGAGCTTTATCGTAATTATCAAGACGACCCAGATAACGCTTTAGCAAAAGCAAAAGAGTTAGAGTTGCTACTGAATGAAATTCGCATGCAAGCTAGTCGTCGTATTGTTAGAGAGCTGTCGCAACTATAATGCGCTGTTATGCGAATCAATTACCCAATGAATTAAAAAAAGGCTTACAGCCTTTTTATTTAGTATTTGGTGAAGAACCCTTTCAAGTAGCACAATGCGCTCAACAAATTCGTCAGATTGCGAAACAGCAAGGTTTTGATGAGGTTGTTAAATTTACCTTAATGCCCGGTTTTGATTGGCAAGAGCTAATAGCGCAATATCAAAGTATGTCGTTATTTAGTGCTCGTACTTTAATCGAGCTAGACCTTAATTTTCAAAAGCCAGGTATTGTTGGTAGCCAAACGTTTAAACAGCTCGTAGCACTAAACAACCCCGACACCGTACTTATTGTAAAAGGGGCCAAGGCCAGTCAAGATATTCAGCGCAGTGCTTGGTTTAAGTCGTTAGATAAACTGGGCGTATTTGTACCCTGCTACCCCCTGACCGGCAATCATTTAAGCCGTTGGCTTGATGAGCAGTGCCAGCGCTTAAAAATCAATATGCAAGCAGATGCCAAACGCACCCTAATTGATGCTACTGAAGGTAATTTGTTAGCGTGTTTTCAAGAGCTCGAAAAGCTGTCGTTATTGCATGGCACTGCTATGATCGATCAACAGCAGGTTTTACAAGGCCTACTTAATCAAGCCAAGTTTGATATTTTTGATTTAAGTGATGCACTGCTACAAGGTAATAGTCGCCAAGCAATTAAAGTATTAAATAAACTCGCTGGCGATAACACTGAAGCTGTGAGTATCTTATGGACCATTACTAAAGAAGCAAATACCTTACTAAGCCTACAATTAGGCTTACAACAAGGTGAACAACTGGCAACGCTATTTAAACAAAAAGCCATCTGGAAAAATCAGCAAGGGCCGATTCAACAAGCACTTAATCGTTTGTCGATACATACTTTAGAGCAAATCACCCAGTTGCTCGCACAATTTGATGCCAGCTATAAACAAGGTAATTTAATCAAGCCTTATCAGGCTTTGGCACATATTTGTTTGGTGTTTTGTCAGCCATTGGTGATCCCACTGCCTGCGCACCCACTTAACTAATTATTAGGCGTTTATAATGATTGCACTGTTTGGTGGCACCTTCGACCCTGTTCACTTAGGCCATATAAATATGGCGAAGCACTGTGTAAAACACTTTAATTTAGCGACTTTATACTTTATGCCTTGTGCTATTCCAGCTCATAAGACTGCACCTGGGATAAGTACGCAGCATCGCATCGCAATGCTCAATGCAGCGATTGCACCTTACCCATATTTTCAACTCGATTTACGCGAACTCAATCGCAGTGGCCCGTCAT
Organism: Pseudoalteromonas sp. SR44-8; assembly: GCF_014163635.1. NCBI lineage: Bacteria > Pseudomonadati > Pseudomonadota > Gammaproteobacteria > Alteromonadales > Pseudoalteromonadaceae > Pseudoalteromonas > Pseudoalteromonas sp. SR44-8. The sequence goes on along the minus strand of NZ_JACJDS010000034.1, from coordinate 11,746 downwards.
ATTCATTATTAAGCCTGCAAGAGATCCGCATACAATTTCCAGATCAACCATTATTATTTTTAATTGGCATGGATTCGTTTAATAACTTAGATAAATGGTTTGAGTGGCAAACAATTACTCAGCTTTGTCATATTGTGGTATTTCAACGCCCGGGCCTAAAATGCACTGCCCATGGCGAGTTACTCGCATACCAACAAGCCGCAGAATGTAGTAATAGCGCAGAGCTTACAACGCAAGCTGGTGGAAAATTATATTTTTTAGCTGGCGAAGAAATGGCTATTGCCTCAAGCGATATTCGCAAGGCGATTAAAAATGCCATAGATTACAATGAACTTCTTCCTACTGGCGTGAGTCAGTATATTCAATCACAGCAACTTTATCTAAGTGATGAATAAATACCAGTTGCGTGATAAAATAACAGCTATTCACTTTTAAATGAGATAACACCTTGGATACGAAACAACTACTCGCCTTTGCAATAGACAAAATTGACGATATGAAAGCACGTGATGTGGTTAATATTGATGTAAGTGCAAGCTCAGACATCACCGATTTTATGGTCGTGTGCTCTGGTACTTCGAAACGTCATGTATTGTCAATTGCTGATCATTTAGCAAAAGAAGCTCGTCACGCAGGTCAAGAGCCTCTAGGTTATGAAGGCCAAAGCGATGGTGAATGGGCACTGGTTGATTTAGGCGATGTAATCGTACACGTAATGCAAGATCAAGCACGTAGCTATTACGACCTCGAAAAACTATGGAGCTAATTGCTCACTAATTTTACTAGAGCTTGGATGTAACACGTGAAAATACAGATGATTGCCGTTGGCACCAAAATGCCAGCGTGGGTAGAAACGGGTTTTGCACAATATCAGCGCCGCTTTCCAAAAGATATGGCGCTGGAGTTAATTGAAATTCCCGCAGGTAAACGTGGTAAAAATGCAGATATTAAACGTATTTTGCATATTGAAGGCGAAAAAACCTTAGCCGCTATCCCTAAAGGCAATCGTATTGTTACGCTTGAGGTAACAGGCAAAGCGCTTGATACTCACCAATTAGCAAAAGACATGGAGAAGTGGCAACTGGATGGCCGCGATGTAAGTTTGCTAATTGGCGGCCCTGAAGGCTTAGCACCAGAATGTATTGCTGCCTCAGAGCAAAAATGGTCATTATCAAATTTGACCCTACCACATCCATTGGTGCGTATTATTGTTGCTGAAAGTCTATATAGAGGCTGGAGCTTAAACAATAACCACCCGTATCATCGCGAGTAACATTTACTCATGCGCAAACACAGACCCACAATTAGAGACCACTCAGCAGAAGCTAACCTATTTGCTCGTCGCGCCTTTGTGGGGTTTGTATTTGTTACTATTTTAGTCGCGGTTTTACTTTCCAATTTATATACCATTCAAGTTGATGATCACCAAGATTATCAAACACGTTCTAACGACAATCGCATTAAAGTTATTCCTATTGCTCCTAACCGAGGCCTTATTTATGACCGCAATGGTGTGTTGCTTGCTGAAAATAAACCGGTTTATAATTTAGAAGTCATTCCTGAAGAAGTTGACGATCTTGATGCATCACTATCAGCACTGACACAATTTATTGATATCTCAGAGCAACAAAAAAACGATTTTCTTGATGATATAAAGCATAACCGTCGCTTTAAGAGCCAAGTATTAAAAGCACGTTTAAACGAACAAGAAGTAGCGCGCTTTTCAGTTAATCAGTATAAATTCCCTGGGTTTAGTATCGAAGCACGTTTGGCACGCTACTACCCGTTTGCAGACACCCTAACTCATGCGTTAGGTTACGTCGCTAAACTCAATAAAAAAGAACTGGCTCAGCTCGAATCACAAGAGCAAGGTACTAATTACCGTGCAACCCATGATATTGGTAAACTCGGTATTGAGAAATATTATGAACAACTGCTGCATGGCCAAGTAGGCTCGCAGCGGGTTGAAGTCAATAATCGTGGTCGTGTCATTCGTACCTTAAGCATGACTCCTCCGCAACCAGGTAATGATTTAGTGCTCACCCTTGATGTTGGCTTGCAGCAGATTGCCCAACATGCACTTAAAGATATGCGTGGCGCTGTAGTCGTCATGGACGCTAAAGACGGTGGCGTGTTAGCGCTGTATTCTAATCCCAGTTATGATCCGAACTTATTTGTTCACGGTATTAGCAGTAAAAACTATAAAGCCCTATTAAACCCTGACCGACCTCTTATAAATAGAACCACACAAGGACGTTATGCACCAGCATCGACGGTAAAACCTCACATGGCAGTTCTTGCTCTTGAAGAAGGTCTCGTTACCGAGCAAACGTCAATGTGGGATCCTGGCTTCTTTCAAATTCCGAATGTTGATCATAAATGGCGAGATTGGAAACGTTGGGGCCATGGTCATGTTGATGTTTACAAAGCCATTGAAGAGTCGTGCGATACCTACTTTTATGATGTCTCTTATCGATTAGGGATCACAAAAATCAGTGATTTTATGGCACAGTTTGGCTACGGTGATTTAACCGGCATTGATATTCATGAAGAAACCACGGCTATTTTGCCCTCAAAAGAATGGAAAGAAGGCCGTTTTAAAGAATCATGGTGGCGTGGCGATACAATCTCAGTTGGCATTGGCCAAGGTTATTGGACCGCAACCCCCCTACAAATCGCAAACGCGATGAATATATTAGTGAACCGTGGAATTAACCACCCACCACACTTAGTACAAGTTGTGAAAAAAGACGATGAAGTTACACAAATCAATAATGAAGAAAAACCCCCGATTTTTTTAAAAGAACCTCACCATTGGCAAATCGCTTTAGATGCTATGCACAACACAGTACAAAAAGCCTCTGGTACCGCTCACAAAGCATTTAAAGGAACAAATTACGATTCAGCAGGTAAAACAGGCACCGCACAAATAGTCAGTATTGCTCAAGGTGAACGCTACGATGCAAAATCCCTCAAAGAGCGTCAACGTGATAACACTATCTATGTAGGCTTTGCACCTTATGAGGATCCCAGAATCGTTGTTTCTGTTGTTCTAGAAAACAATCATGGCGGTGTGCAAATTGCTCGCCAACTAATGGATTACTACTTTGCTGCAAATCCCGTTAATCTTGCCAGGAATAACACACCATGACTACTCTACATGATGGTCGTTCAATCTGGGTGCGTATGCATCTTGACTTGCCGCTACTACTGGCATTGCTATTAATGATGGCAGGCAGTGTAACCGTTGTTTATAGCGCCAGTGGTCAAGACCCGGCAATGATGATCCGCCATATTACCAGGATGGGCGGCGCAATTTTAGGCATGCTTATTTTGGCGCAATTTTCACCAGCGACCTTAAAGCGTTTAGTTATTCCTTTATATTGTGCTGGATTACTGATGCTAGTTGCGGTGCTGTTATTTGGCGTCAGCTCCAAAGGCGCTCAGCGCTGGTTAGATTTAGGTATTACCCGTTTTCAACCTGCTGAATTAATGAAAATAGCCGTGCCTATGATGGTGGCTTGGTATATTGGCCGTAATCATTTACCGCCTAGAGCACTACACTTAGTTGTTGGTTTTACCATTGTTATGGTTCCCACACTCCTGATCAAAGAGCAGCCCGACTTAGGCACATCTATCTTAATCGCCAGTTCAGGGATATTTGTATTATTTTTGTCTGGTCTAAGCTGGCGATTAATCGGCTTTTTGAGCGCTTTGGTTGCTTTAGCTGCGTGGCCTTTTTGGCATTACGGTATGCATGACTATCAAAAACAGCGGGTACTAACTTTGTTCAATCCAGAAAGCGATCCTCTTGGCTCTGGTTACCATATTATTCAATCAAAAATAGCAATTGGCTCCGGTGGTATTGAAGGTAAAGGTTGGTTGCAAGGCACCCAATCACAATTAGAATTTTTACCCGAACGCCATACTGATTTTATCTTCTCTGTACTTAGTGAGGAGTTTGGTCTTTTTGGTGTATGTGTTTTATTATGCATGTATCTATTCATCATTGGTCGCGGTTTATATATCGCGGTTAATGCCCAAGATGCATTTGGTAAATTACTGGCAGGTGCACTGACCCTGACTTTTTTTGTTTATGTATTTGTAAATATTGGCATGGTATCAGGGTTACTGCCTGTAGTGGGTGTACCATTGCCATTAATAAGTTATGGCGGTACATCGATGGTTACCTTAATGGCTGGATTTGGCATTATTATGTCTATCGCAACTGATAAAAGGATGCTATTAAAGTAATGCGTTACTGTCTAAAGTTGTTCAGTTGTTCATGGTTAATGATTGTTTTAAGCGCTTGTAGTTCCTCAGGCATAAATCACAGTGACCGGTATAGTATGCGCCATGATTCTGCACCACTTCGCGCGCCAACTGAATTAGAAATGCAAGATGCCATAGTCACTAAAGTTACCAAAAGTGCCAGTGCTGGCCGCGCTTACACCGTTAATGGCAAAAACTATACTCCGATGCTGGATGAAACTGGCTATAGCGAAGAAGGTATCGCCTCATGGTATGGGCGCAAATTTCATGGTTACCACACCTCAAATGGCGAAATATATGATATGTTCGCGATGACTGCCGCTCATAAAACGTTACCCTTACCAAGCTTTGTAAAAGTAACCAACACCAGTAATGGCAAGTCTGTGATTGTCCGTGTAAATGATCGTGGCCCATTTCATGATGACCGCTTAATCGATTTATCCTATGCAGCAGCGTATAAACTTGGTTACTATCATCATGGTACAGCCAAGGTTAAGCTTGAGGCTATCACAATGCCTGATTCGACTGCGCGTTTGAGTTATATTCAAGTCGCTGCAGGCAGTACCTTAGAAAATATTGAAGCATTAGCGTACACCCTACGCCAGCAATATCAATTACCCACTAATATTGTGGAAAAAGATGCTATTTATAGGCTGCGTTTAGGGCCAATTAAAAATGCTGAGCAAGCTCAGCAAGTACTTGAAAAATTAAAACAGGATCAATTTCAAAACGCGTTCTTGCTTTATAGTGAATAACACCTTTAGAATGAGGTAAACGCGAATCTTTAACTTTAACCATTAATGAGTATGATGAAATCTATTAAATCCAAAATTATTAGCGGTGTGTGTAGCGTTGTTTGCTCTGCTGCCGTTTTTTCTGCGACCGCCCAAATCATCCCAGCCCCACCTCAAGTTAATGCAAAAGGTTATTTTCTTGTTGATTTTACTACAGGTAAAATTATAGCTGAAGGTGAACCTGATACTCGCCTAGCACCTGCCAGTTTAACTAAAATGATGACCAGCTATGTCATTGGTACCGAAATCAAAGCGGGTAACATTGCCCCAACCGATATGGTCACAGTGAGCGAAAAAGCGTGGGCTAAAAACTTTCCTGAATCATCAAAAATGTTTATCGAAGTCGGTAAGCAGGTCACTGTCGATGATTTAAACCACGGTATAATTATTCAATCAGGTAATGATGCCTGTGTGGCTATGGCAGAACATATTGCCGGTAGCGAAAGCGCATTTGCAGACTTAATGAATGCCCATGCTGAGAAATTAGGTATGAGTAACAGCCACTTCATTAACAGCCATGGCTTAGATACCAACGAACACTTCACAACCCCTCGAGATATGGCCACCTTAGGTGCAGCACTTATTCGTGATGTGCCTGACGAGTATGCAGTTTACGCACAAAAATCATTTACTTTTAACGGCATTAAGCAATACAACCGTAACTCACTGTTATGGGATGAAAGCTTAAACGTTGATGGTATAAAAACCGGTCATACATCGGAAGCCGGTTACAGCTTAGTAAGTTCAGCGACTAAAGATGATATGCGTTTAATCGCCGTGGTTATGGGTACTTCGAGTGAACGTGCACGTAAAGTAGAAAGTAAAAAATTACTTAACTATGGTTTTCGTTTTTTTGAAACAATCACACCTTACAAAGCCGGCGACAGTTTTGCCGAGCAACGTATTTGGATGGGTAACAAAGAAAATGTATCGTTAGGCATTTTAGTTGATACGCCGATCACTATTCCGCGTGGCCAACGTAAAAATTTAAAAGCCGACTTTAAACTTGATAAAGTTTTAGAGGCGCCATTAGCGAAAGGCTCTACCGTAGGTACTTTATCTTTACAACTTGAAGGCGAAGTAATTGCTCAGTATCCTCTGGTAACGCTTGAAGAAGTTGAAGAAGGTAGCTTCTTTAGTAAAATTTATGATTACCTACGTTTACAAATAATGTAAAACGCTACCAAATAATATAAGCGCCTTGCAAAGCAAGGCGTTTTTTTTTGCTTTAAAGATGGTAGAATGCGCCCCATATCTAACCCGCAAATAACCAGAATACCAATTGTCTTACGTAAGCGATTAATTCAATTGCTATAAAGGTCGAGAACAGGTTATCTAATCGGTTTATTGTTTAGTAAAATAGTACTAAACGCACATAAGTATGAGGAGTCAACGTCGTGGCTACACCGGTAAAAAATACTAAATTTGATGAATATTTAGAATACCCTTGCCCTTTTACATTTAGAGTAATGGGGTTGGCAAACGTCAACTTAACTGACCAAATTCTAACTAAGTTACAACCTATTGCCCCTGGCGATTACGCGCCAAAAGTTAAACCTAGCAGCAAAGGTAATTATGAGTCAGTTAGCTTAGTCGTTACCGTGACCAGCGGCACTCATATTGAAGAAATTTATAACGTGATAAGTGCGATTGATGACGTACGACACATGCTTTAAACGCTAAGCGGAGTAAGCTGTGAGCGAAAATACCTTAATCGTCCGTCAACTTGGTAAACAGCGTTACATGCCAATTTGGCAACAAATGCAAAACTATACTGATGTTCGAACTGAGCATGATGCGGATGAAATATGGCTCGTTGAACATGAGCCAGTATTCACGCAAGGCCAAGCAGGTAAAGATGAACACCTACTTGCCCCTGGTGACATAGAAGTGATCAAGGTTGACCGAGGTGGTCAAGTAACCTATCACGGACCGGGCCAGCAAATGATGTACGTATTATTTAACTTACGTCGCTTGAAAATTGGCGTACGAGAATTGGTCACATGGCTTGAAGAGTGTATTATCGATACACTCAATGATTACGGTATTAAAGCCTACGCAAAAGCAGATGCCCCAGGGGTTTATGTTAACGATAGCAAAATAGCATCATTAGGACTTCGTGTTCGCCGTGGCTGCTCTTTTCATGGTCTAGCATTGAATGTAAACATGGACATGAGTCCGTTTTTACGTATCAACCCATGTGGTTACGCCGGTATGAACATGGTGCAAACAACCGACTTGAACGGCCCAGAAAACCTTGCGCAAGCAGGTGCTGGTCTCGTAAAACATATGATTAAAAAACTTAATGCGACACAGGTTAAGTATACTGAAGGGTTTGAAAACGAATGAATAAACCAGTCAAGATGGAACCAGGGGTAAAACTACGCGACGCTGAAAAAATGGCGTTGATCCCAGTAAAAGTATTACCCACTGAAAAAAACGAAATGTTACGCAAGCCAGAGTGGCTAAAAATTCGCTTACCTAAATCAACCGAGCGGATCGACGGCATTAAACAAGCCATGCGTAAGCACGGACTGCATTCAGTGTGTGAAGAAGCCTCTTGCCCTAACTTATCAGAATGCTTTAATCACGGTACAGCAACTTTTATGATTTTAGGCGCAATTTGTACTCGTCGTTGCCCATTTTGTGATGTTGCCCATGGCCGTCCGTTAACACCAGACGCCGCAGAGCCTGAAAAGTTGGCTCTTACTATTCGCGATATGAAGTTAAGCTATGTGGTGATCACCTCTGTGGATCGTGATGATTTACGTGATGGCGGCGCACAACATTTTGCTGATTGTATTCGTGAAATTCGCAAGTATAACCCAAAAATCACCATCGAAATTTTAGTGCCTGATTTTCGTGGTCGCATGGACCGAGCGCTTGAAATCTTAATAGAAACGCCACCAGATGTATTCAATCATAACCTTGAAACTGCACCGCGTTTATATAAACTTGCGCGTCCAGGTGCTGACTACAAATGGTCATTAGAATTACTGCGTCGCTTTAAAGAAGCACACCCTGAAGTGAAAACTAAATCAGGCCTAATGGTTGGTCTTGGCGAAGAAATTAGCGAAATCGAAGAAGTACTGCGTGATTTACGCGCGCATAATGTCGATATGCTAACGGTTGGCCAATACCTACAGCCATCAAAGCATCACTTACCTGTAAAACGCTACGTGCCACCAGCAGAGTTTGACGCGCTTAAAGAGTACGCTGATGAAATTGGCTTTACTCATGCCGCATCAGGTCCATTTGTTCGTTCAAGCTACCATGCTGATCAACAAGCTGCGGGTAAAGAAGTGAAGTAATCATTTTTACAGAATTGAAAAAGCCGTTAGTAATGGATTAAATCACTAACGGCTTTTTGTTTTCTTAATCACGTGCAATTTATATCGATACCGACACTCATCTCGCATGTCTTTAATTACTAAAGCTAGGATTATATTGATAAACGGCTTGTGATTTAGTCAGCCCCCCCTGTGAGGTTCCAACTACTTAAACTATTCATACCATCGAACGCAATCAAAGCTCGTTGCACTACTTTTTGCGTATAATTAGCCATGAAGTCTTCATATTTAAACGATGGCTGCGCGATGATTAGCTGTTGACCAGCCGAGGGAATACCGCTGTACCATAGTGTTACACTGACTTGTGCATCAATTGAGCCTAAGTCAATTTGTGCTCCTTTATAAACACGCTCGTAAATAGTTAAGTTGCCGACTTGTGCCAGCATCAAATTATCATTAAAACTAAACTCTAATTCAAAGCCAGAGTCATGCGTATTTATATCTTTAAAGCCATTGATTTTACGAGTATTTGGTGCTTTAGTTGAATGACTATAAACTACTTGGTAATCAGAATTGGTTATTCCTCAGTCAGCCTCTAGCTTAGTCTTGGTGCCGTTAGTCGCTGATGATAAATCTTCGAAATTAGCGGTATAGCGATCCCGACTGCGAAATTTCAATGTCACTTCTGAATTACCATTTTCGATTCGTTCACGAAACGAATAACCTAAATTTTGCAGCTGACAGCTACCTAGAGTATCGAAAAACTTAACTGTACGGTTCTTATCAAGTGATAATGAGCCATTTACATCGTAAGATTGCCGTCTCTACTATGGCTTTAAATGCACTAAAATAACTGTCTACGTTAGCCGACTCATTACTATAAGTGAGTTTGCTAGGCTCGAGTAAACCCTTATACTATCGAGAAATCACATCAGGATTATCGGCACTAACAGCGCTACAAATTAATAATAATGACAAACCACTGACAAATTCGCTTTTATGTTTCATCACTAACCTTTATAAATTGTAATAAAAAAAGCCGACGTGAATCGGCTTGAATTCATTATGATTATTGAATAGGTGATAAATCCAGACCATCAACTATATACAAGGTATTACCATCAACGACAGTATTATTAGTATCTAAATACTTTTGCCCTAACGGCCCTCCAATAGTGGCTTCAGACCAAGTAGCAAAGTCATCATCATTAATCACCCCCAAACGCGTATTATCGATAAGCCATAAACCTTCCATCTTGTCATGTGGGTAAGAAACTTCGTTAACCATATCAACAACTGGCGATGTGCTTTTTGTCACTGGTAAGATATTCTTTGCAGCTAGTTCAGCCCAACCTGCATCATAATCAACTGCATCATTTATAACTTGCTCTATTGTTTTACCTGCAATGATTAAACCTAAATTGCTATTTTGTTCAATATCCCCCATTGCTGCAACTGCTTCTAAATCGGTCGCACCGCTGATATCAATCTTATAAACATGCTTTTGTGCTGTCTCATCACCTTTGTTATAAAAAGCACCGTCACGTTCAAGTACTAAGAAGCTCGTGTTGCTAAGCGCTTTAATTGCTGAGTTAGAATTCGACCCTTTAACCTGTCGATACAAATATTGCGAAATATTGCCAGTTTCTAAATCAACAGTGACAATACGAGTTAAATCTGTACGGTTTTTACTCGGATTATCCAAGCTTGATTGCATAATGCCGACTAATGTTTTCTGATCAGGTGTGATCGCTAACCCCTCCATACCACGGTTAGCCCATCGATTAGCAAACTCTGCTGGTAAGTTAATCTTCAAACCGTAATCAGTATTAATAGCATCTGTACGTATGTCTGCGGTAAATGCATTAATACGGCCAATTTCTTTACCGTTAGCATCATAATGCACCATGTGTGGACCATACTCATCGCTAACCCAGAAAGTACCATCTTTTAAAGCAGCTAAACCTTCGGCATCCAAACCATAATCATCATAAACTGCAGGGTTAGTAACTTCGTCATACGGCTGCGTCATATCTGCGCGAATAACTTCGCCATCAGTCGTATACGGTACTTCACCTGTTCCACCTAATGCAGCTGAATTTGGTAGGCCACTAATATTGTTACCATCACGATCTTTGAGCAAAATATCTTTAATCTTAGCGATATCACCCGTTGACTGAACTGCAAATAAACCAATACGCGGCGTGTAGTCAGGTGTTGGGAACTTCTTACCATTACCGTGAGGTGCGCCCTCTTGAGAGGTTCGATAATTAGAATTAGGACCACGATCAGTTAAAGCATAAAATTGTGTCGTATTCATCGGGTGACCATCCATATCAGAGCCGTAACCACCATTGCGTACCTCAAAAGTAGATCCTGGGTAATAATAATTTTCTAGTTCGTTGCGCATTACGGTATAAGATAGACGCTCACCGGTAGTCCCAAAATTATCAGGGTTACAAAGAAAGGACGTACTTGTAACCTCTGTTGTGGCTAAAGCACCATTGCGGTCGGCATCCAAACCCGAATCAATTTTTATGCCGCCCATCCAACAGTTGCTATCGCCCATATTCAACTCTGTTTGCATAACTAAGCTGTTTAATCCAACAGCACCGTCTATACCGCCATTACCATTCGTGCCATCTGTCCCATTAGCACCGTCTTTACCATCACTACATGCGCCTAGTAATACTGTTACTAAAACGAACGATAGGTTTAGTTTAAATTTTTTCACAACAACTCCATTTATACTTTTTATAATTAGAGTGGTCATAGTAAGCAGTAAAAATGACAGCAATTAATGCCTAATAATTACTAACTTGAACTTTCAATGAAACTTGCATGACAAATTCATAGTTGATTATGAATAAACATCAAATAAAGAGGCTCTTCAATCGATTACAAGTAACTAACGGACTTATTTAAGCGCTGAGCAGCTTAAGCACATTCGCTTCCTCACGCTGCATTGCCTGACGTTCATGGGCATACAACTGCGCTAATTTAATCTCTGACAATGGCGTTTTAGCAGTTACCAGAGTTAGCTCTAAATTAGGCTGCACATGACTAAATACATAATGAACTCGCGCAATATGAAATTCTGAACTGACTAAAATGGCTTCGGTTATATGTTCCGCTATAAGTATTGGCTTAGTGAGTAACGCATCCTCAAAGGTAAAGCGGCTTAGTGCCACCGGTAAAAAAGCAGATTCGGGTATGCCAAGTTCAATTAAGTAACTTTTAGTATATTCACCATGGGCGTGGTTAGCGGAGTTTTTCAAGTTAGTTGTCGCATCAAGTTAAATTTTATGCCGCCCGCACTTCTTCTTTTTTCTCTGGATTCAAATTTACTTCATTGATCATTGTCCAATTTCGAGACTTTCCTGACCAACG
>NZ_JACJDS010000033.1:0-53817 GCF_014163635.1 Pseudoalteromonas sp. SR44-8 | reverse complement strand
TCTAGGTTCTAGGTTCTAGGTTCTAGGTTCTAGGTTCTAGCGAAGTTTATGATAACTATTTAGTTAACACAAACGTTTAACTATTTTTTGGCGTAACTTTAATTAAGCTGCTGGCGGCGATGGCAAATAAGCAATAACCGGTAAAGTACCAAAAACCTGTACCAAATTCGGCATGCATGTTGATCAATTCCCCCATCTGGCCATCGGCGTTACCAGCAAGGTAAGCCACAATCAAAGCAATGACAAAAACATCTACCATGCTCCATTTACTCAAGCCTTGTATAACTTGACCGAGTATATGCTTTAATTTGTTCATCGGTATTAAACAATAAACTAATTGCATCAACAGTTTTAAAGCTGGCACCACAATTGAAAACAATGCTACCAATGCTGCGACTAGGTAATTTTTATTATTGGCAAGTTCGTTAACCGTGCCCCAAATGCTCCGTGTTTTTTTATAAGCACTAATTTCACCTTCGAGTTTATCAAGGCCCAACATGCTCGACGCCATCATTAACATATTGCGGGTATGACGGTCACCTTCATCAGCAATCATAGCAATGCCTGTTTTGGCGAGCTTTGATTTATCAATTTTCCCCTCAAGGGTTAGCACAGGCTGAGTAACGCCAGGTAATAACAACGCCAGAGCAATTAAAATAGTCGTGATCGGCAGTAATAAACGCATAGTCGTCTTTTAAAGTATATTGATAATGGCGCATCATACTCAAGGTATTAAGTATCTTCAATAATTGAGGCTAAAACCTCATCGCCGTATTGCCGTGCTACGAGCATGGCATTATAAATGACATCGATGGGAGAAGCTGGCCGAATGGTTTCTAACAATTTAACTGCTAATGGCCAATTATCTTCCTCTACCGCGCGAGCTAACTGCAAAGTAGCACCTAACATACCGTTAAAGTTAAGCAGTGCACTCGATAAATCATCGCCTAAACAAAACTCTTTTGCGATAACATCCAGTTCCATATTTAAAATAGCATCGAGCACTGACATCAAGCCAACTAAGTAACCACGCTGAGACATTTCCTTACCGCCAGGCTCTAGCATTAACTGCATGAAATGCGCACGAGTTAACCCCAACTTAGTTAGTTCACTAGGTTTATCAACCCCTAGTTCACTAAGGGCCAACACTCTTACAAATTGACGAATTGCATCTTCACCTAAATAAATAACCGCTTGTGAAATAGAGGTGATCACTAAATTTTGGTTACCAGAGCGTGCATTCACTAATTTAAGAATACGAGCAGTTAAACCGACGTCTTTAGCTACCCGCTGGTGGACTTCATCAAAATCGAGATCTGGGCGCGACGTACAGCGCAGCAAATCAAAAACAGCAAATTTAGATGGCTCAACATTATGGTAGCTGAGCATTTCTGGACGCGCGAAAAAGAAGCCTTGAAAGTAATCGCAGCCGGCACTTTTTAGTAGCATAAATTGTTCGTGCGTTTCAATTCGTTCAACTATGATTTTTACATCAGGAAAACGGCGTTTAAGCTTTTTTAACAGCATATTGGTTTTAATGATGGGCTCTTCAACTTCAAGCTTTATATAATCAACTAAATGTAATAATGGCTCCCATTTTTCATCTCCATCATAATCATCGAGAGCAAAAGTATAGCCATCTTTTTTTAGAGCCGTAACTCGACTGGTCACTTTATCAATGTTGTCGGCTCGTTCAACGATTTCTATTACTGCGCTATCTGGTTGCAATAATTTAGGGAAATCATCTAACAGGGCATCTGAAGATAGGTTTATAAAAGCGCGTTGGTTCGCAGTAAGTTTATTTATACCAATAAGCATTAAAGCGTTAAAAAACAGCCGCCCAGTAGCCTGACCATCTGTTGTGCCAATAGGGAATGCGTTATTTATCGAATCTCGATACAGTAATTCGTATGCATAAATGCCTGTTTCAGCATCAAAAATAGGCTGCCTGGCAATGTATTGTGTAACAAGTTTTGGCACCTCGGCGGTTATCTGCGTATTAAGCATATTATTTCCTGCTAATAACTATAGTGACTCTTGCCAGCTAAATTGTTGTTATTTTATGTACTCAGTATAGTAAGGTTTTTGCGCCTTGCCTAAACTTGTAAGTAATAATGCTCCTTTTATTGAATGTCTGCAAACCATCTGTAAAGTCAAAGTTTTCACTATACCCACACTAAAATAATGGATAAGTTCTAATTTGACTGATGATTGAGTATAATAAGGGCTTACTTTTCTGTTAACCCCCAAAAGAGCCTTGATATGAGCATTGAACAAGCCTTAGTTGAACGCAGTAATAACCAATGTGAGCTATGTACTGCAACTGAAAACCTTTCTGTATACGAAGTGCCACCTGTCACTGAAGCTCATTCAGATAAATGTATTTATACTTGCCAAACGTGTAAAGACCAAGTTGAAGGCACCACTGATATTACCCCTACTCATTGGCATTGTTTAAACGATAGCATGTGGAGCCAAACACCTGCGGTACAAGTGGTGGCGTACCGTATGCTAACCCGTTTAGCTGCTGATAATGGCTGGGCACAAGATGCGCTAGACATGATCTATCTTGAAGAAGATACGTTAGCATGGGCTAAAAAAGTACTTGCTGAAAATGATGATATTAAACATGTTGATAGCAACGGCGTGGTACTGCAAGCCGGCGATACAGTCACACTTATTAAAGATTTAGATGTTAAGGGCAGTAGCTTAACGGCTAAACGTGGTACTGCTGTGCGTAATATCGGCTTAACTAGCAACCCTGAACATATTGAAGGACGTGTGGACGGTCAGCGCATTGTTATTTTGACCAAGTTTGTGAAGAAGTAAATATATCTCGGCCTACAAAAAGGTGCATTTATGCGCCTTTTTTGTTATTAAATAACAACTTAGAATAATTAAGCTATGATTAAGTAACTACCCCGTACACTTATAGTAATTAAGAATTCACCGATTTAATTACATCAAGGAATAAGCCATGCTATTACACAAACCAAATGCAATTTTAAAATCGATTGTTGGTATTAGTCTATTAGCCAGTAGTGCTGTTGTGCTTTCAGGATGCCAAAATCAATCTGAGCCAACTAAACAAATGACTGATGATGCAGCTATGGCCACTTTAACAACTCAAGTTAGCTACCTTGATCGTAGTATGCTACGTCCGGGATCACAACTCACAGTGACTTTAGCTGATGTGTCAAAGATGGATACTGAAGCAGAAATAATTAGTCAACAAACTATTGATATCAATGGCGCACCACCTTACACGGTAGAGCTTAGTTATGACACAAGAAAAATTGCTCAACGTCATCGCTATAGTTTGATGGCACGGATCACCAATCAAGACCAACTATTATATGTAAGCACTACACATAACAATCCATTTGAGCAATCACAACAAGCACCTTTTGAAGTCGTCGTGTCTAAAGTTGCGCCGCAAAAGCCCAATGTCGATTTAGTAAATACGTATTTTAAAGCTGTTACTATAAATGGCGTGCAAGTCACTGTTGAAACAAAAGAACCCTTTATTCAATTTAGTAAAGATAACAAAAGCCATGGCTTTTTAGGCTGCAATAATTTTGCTGGTAGTTATCAAGTAGATCAACAAGCACTGACATTCAGCCCGCAAGCTAGTACTAGAAAAATGTGCTCTCAAGGTATGGAACAAGAAACTGCAATGTCTGGCGTACTAGAAAATACTGCGACGTGGAATATTAATGGTGAATCACTCACCTTAAAAGATAAGCAAGGTAAAGTACTGGCAACATTTAAAGCCGTGTATTTTAATTAACTCTAATCACTCTCTGTAATTAAACGCCCAGTAAACTGGGCGTTTCGATGTTTATTCGGCAACTAATTGTTCGCTGCGATAAAAGCCTGATGAATCGCTTAATAAGTTAACTAGTTCAGGTAATACCTTATCCATAGTTTGTTTTAACTTCCACGGTGGATTAATCACTATCATCCCCGATGCAGTCATGCCATGCACGTCAGTATCTGCTTCAGTCGCCAATTCAAATAACTGAATATTACGCATACCTGAAGCAATCAATCCCTCTTCCATACGCTCAATTCTTTCTCTGTCGACCACCGGATACCAAATCATGTAAGTGCCAGTAGCAAAGCGTTGATAAGCCTTCGTTAATGTTGTTACCACAGTGTCGTAATCGTCTTTAATTTCATAAGGTGGATCAATGAGTACACATGCTCTACGCGAAGCGGGGGGTAATAACCCCACTAGGCCCGTAAAGCCATCCTCGCCGCGGACACGAATTGAGCGCTTACCGCTCATGTTTTCTTGTAGTAATGCCAAATCTCGCGGATGTAGTTCAAAAAACCAACCTTTGTCTTGGCGACGCAAGAAATGCTCAGCAATTTTCGGCGAGCCCGGATAAAAAGCTAATTGTTCTGTGTCATTAAATGATTTAATTAAATCAATATAATCATTTAGTTCCTGATGCTCACTGCGATGTTGATAAAGCTTAGCAATGCCATTAAGGTATTCTTGCGTTTTTTGTGCATCAGCACTGGCTAATTCAAAAAAGCCAGCTCCTGAGTGAGTATCGATATAGTCCAATGGCTTATCTTTGAGCGTCTGGTAACTTAATACCTGAGCTAATACCAAATGTTTAACGACATCGGCTGGGTTTCCAGCATGAAATGAGTGTCTGTAACTGAGCATAATATAATTTCGCTTAAATAAACTCATTGAAGTTAGTTATATTCTACAACATAAAACGCCAAGGGTCATAAATTGCTGGCCATTAAGTGAACCACTTATGAACAAATTAGTCGCTAGCCTGAACAGCTTATTAACATTAAATAAAAATCAGCCAAAACACACGTAAATGCTGGCATATAAAGCAACTTTGCTTTACATTTGCATGACAATAATCACAGTTTTATGAGCGCCTTTATGAATAACGATACCCTTTCTCAACTAGAACAATTGATCGACCAATTAATTAGCCAAAATTCACAGCTACAAACTCAGGTTAGCGAGCTTAAAGATAAAAATAGTAAGCTAATCGATGAAAATGAAATTCTTCAACTTGAAGTACTTGAAAGTGAAGAAAAACAAAAAGACACCAGCACAACTTTAACGGGTTTACTTGAGAAGCTACAAAGCGCCCAACAGGCTAACTAATGTCTGAGCTGCAAAACCAGCGAGTCACAGTTGAGTTGCTTGGTAAAGAGCAGCAATTTGCTTGCCCAGCTGGGCAAGAGGATGCACTCATTGCATCAGCCAAATACTTAAATGATTTGGTTGATAAAATGAAGCAGCGCTCAACAGTGCGCAATGATCAAAAAGCCTTATTAATGGCAGCCTTGAATATTAGCCATGAGTTACTCGAAGCAAAAACACAGCAAAGCGTTACCCAACAGCAGCAGGATCAACTCATCGATAAGCTCAGTGCTTACTTAGGGCAATCGTCAGCCGAATAAAAAAAGCGCACTCGCGCTTTTTTTATTATCTCGTGGATTCCAGTATCAATTAAAAACAAAATCAGCTAACTTGCCTATTTTATTTTCTCTATTTTGGCAATACGGTTATGACTCACCCTTTTTATATCCCCACTCAGTTAACTGCACTTTTATTGCTAAGCTTTAGTCTTGTTGCACCCCGCTCTGCTGTTGCAGCAACACAGTGGCAAACAATCTCCCCTAACGTACAATTTTTAGAGCAGCAACGAGCCCTACGCTTTTATGACTCAAACCAAGTGCTCATTGAAGGTGATAAATGCGCGCTAATGTTTGATGCCAGTGGCGACTTTGCCGCTGTTGAAGCAACCGTTAAGCAACTAAAAAGCACCTTAAAAACCCCTTTGTGTTACTTAGTTGCTAGTCACTTCCACGACGACCATTTACTGGGCATGGCTATTTTGCAGCATCATTTCCCTGATGCTCAATTAATTGTCCATCAACAACTTGCTACTGAATTTAGTCAACTCCAACAAACCTATACTAATAAACTTGATAGTTATGAAAAAAGTATAGAATTGAGTTTACAGCGTTTAGCCCAGCAGCCCGAAGCGCAACAACAGCACTGGCAAAACAAACTCAACTTAGCTAAGCAGCGATTATTACGATGGCGCCAATATCAACTACAACCACCACAAACTTACGTTGTTGATAGCTTAACCATTGAACTTGGCAACTACCCGGTCACTATTAACGCACACCAAGCCCATACTAATGGTGATTTAACTCTCAGCGCCGAAAATCATCGCATTTTAGTCGGTGCTGATGTGGTTGATTGGCTACCTTATCCCGGCCATGGTAATTTTAATAACTGGTTGCAAATACTCACGCAACTTCACTCAGATAAGCGCATCAAGATAATCCTTCCTGGCCACGGAAGCGTACTAAAACGAGACGATTTACAGCAACCATTAAACTTTTTGCACGCGATACAACAGCATGTAACAAACTATCCAGAGCAAGATTTAGTGCAATTACAGCAAAGCTTTAATCAGCAGTTTGCGAAAGACTACCAAGTTGATGAGATAGCACGAAAAGCTTACCCGCTGTTTCTAGAGGCTGGACTTAAACGAGTTAAACAGTCAAAATAGCGCTCGCACACGGATGTGCTAGACTTTTAAAAGGATATTAATTTAGTGATTTTTATGCGCTGTTACCTCTTTGCCCTGTTTGTGACTTTAATCTTACTATCTGGTTGCCAAACAACTGAACCGCATTCAGCGCCAAATGATACTATGCAAACTCCGGTTATTTTTAATCACGTTAAACCGTCATCGAATAACTCGGCACAGCCCACAGATGCCAAGCATAAAAAACAAAAAATAACATTAACAGCTCCAGCGCAACAAGCCGCTACATCACCTCAAGCGCACACTCGCAATAAAGATTTATGGCGACATATAGCCGACAACTTAACCATTCACATTTACCTAAACAAAGCACTAAATAAACGGATTACCTGGTATACCAAGCAACCAAAATACTTACAGATTGTCAGTGCCCGGGCTGCGCCTTATCTTTATCATATTGTTAGTAAAATAGAACAACGTAAGTTACCCATGGAATTAGCCTTATTGCCCTTTGTGGAAAGTGATTTTCGTCCGACTGTTAGCTCATCAGAACAAGCTGTTGGGGTATGGCAATTAGTCGGTGCGACGGCTCATCATTTCGGCATAAAATCAGATCAATGGTATGACGGGCGCAAAGATGTTCTCGCTTCAACAGATGCAGCTTTGGCCTATTTAGAGTATTTACATAAGCGCTTTGATGGCGACTGGCTACATGCATTAGCGGCTTATAATAGTGGCGAAGGACGTGTAAAGCGCGCCATCGCAGAAAATAAAAAGCGCGGCAAAAGCACTGATTACTGGTCGTTGAAATTACCCAAAGAAACCTCTGAATACGTGCCAAAGCTAATGGCATTAAGCTACTTAATACAAAACCCTCAGCACGGACTATACCGCCCTAAACTTGCCAACAAAGCCCTTACAACTGAGCTTAACGTTGGCCAGCAATTTGATTTTTCGGTGATTGCCAATTTATCTGGTATTGGTCGCAGCCAACTACACAAACTCAACCCTGGCTATTTAAAAAACCAAAGCTCACCTAATGGTCCCCATACTTTATTACTACCACTGCAACAGCAAAGCTTATTAAGCAGCCAGTTCTTTAAAAATAATTTCACTGGCGAATATACAGTGAAAAAAAATGATACTTTGTACTCGATTGCTCGTCGTTTTGGATTATCAGTTAACAAACTAAAAGCGATGAATAACAAAACCTCTAATTTAATTGGTATTGGTGAAGCATTGATGGTTGGCCAACCTCGCACCATGCCAGACTCGTTAACTATCAATTATAAAATCAGTCCTTACCTTGAACAAACTGAAATAGCGATCCCCACTATCGCTATTCAATATCAGGTAAAGCCTGGTGATACTATCTGGGGAATTAGCCAACTTTATGATGTGCCGCATAGTGATTTAGCCCGGTGGAATAAACTTAGTGCCTCGAGTATTTTAACGCCTGGCACGCAGCTGGTGCTACATTTGCCGCAAGCAACAAAGGCCGTGTCACAATTGCATGACGAAGGTTTACTTTCAGAGCTTGCAAGAACCTTAAAGCAACCACACTAACCGAACCAGTAGTTTATAATCCGGCTTATTTAGCGTAAAATTAGCTTTTCATTACAGTTAAATTAAAGAGATCGGCATGCAAATTAGCAAAAACTCGGCAGTTGAATTTCACTACACATTAAGTGAAGCGGGCGAGCAACTAGAAACAAGTACTGGCAGTGAGCCGCTAACATATATTCATGGTTTGGAAGGTATGCTTCCAGGTCTTGAAACGGCTCTTGAAGGCAAGGCTGCTGGCGATAGCTTCAGCGTGACACTTACACCGAGTGAATCTTACGGTGAACGTGTTGATGATCTTATTCAACGTATTCCTCTTAAACACCTTCAAGGTGACACTAAAGTATGGAAGCCAGGTATGACAGCAATGGTTAGCTCTAATCAAGGCCGTCATCAAGTAACGATCGTGAAAGTAGGTCGTTTCAATGCTGATTGTGATTTAAACCACCCATTTGCAGGCAAAACTCTAACGTTTGATGTGCAAGTACTTAGCGTACGTGAAGCAACCAGCGAAGAAGTATCACACGGCCATGTCCATAGCGAAGGCGGTTGTGGTCACAACCACTAAGGAAATTCCATGTCAAAGGTTGCTATCGTTACAGGCGGCAGTAAAGGTATAGGTCTTGCTGTTGTAAAGCGTTTTCTAAATAATGGTTACCAAGTACATAACCTTGATCTAGAACCTGCAAATTTAGGCACTTGGCACCACTGCGATGTGAGTGATGTTAGCGCAGTAAAAACGGTTATTGCAAAAATTGCCAGTAATGGCAAATGTATAGATGTGTTGGTATCGAATGCCGGCCGTCATCTAAGCGCGACAATTGAAGACACTGACGAAGCAACCTTCGATAGCTTGTTTGCACTTAATGTAAAAGGTGCCTACGCGGCAATTCAAAGCGTGTTACCAAGCATGAAAGCGCAACAAAATGGGGCAATTATTTTAATTGCCTCAGATCAAGCCATCATAGCTAAAAACAACTCGTTTGCGTATAACCTGACCAAACATGCGTTAGCCTCAATGGCAAAAACCACCGCATTGGATTATGCCCAGTTTAATATTCGTACCAATGCAGTGTGCCCAGGCACCATAGAAACACCGCTTTTTCATAATGCTATCGATGCATATTGTACTCGTAGTGGCGCCGACAAAGCCACTATAGTTGCCGAAGAAGGCGCATTACAGCCACTCGGACGATTAGGCCAAGCTGATGAAGTCGCAGCATTGGTTACGTTTTTAGCCAGTGATGATGCCAGCTTTATTACCGGCAGTTTGCAAACCATTGACGGTGGTTACACCGCGCAATGAGTGAACGTATTATTGACCCCCACGTACACTTTTTTAATTTAGTCCAAGGGCAATATGATTGGCTACAAGGTAACAATCCTGTGCCTTGGCCAAATTTAGATACGATTAAAGCGCCCATAAGTGTTAACCAATTACAGCATATAAGTCAGTTTGAAATTGCTGGCCTAGTACACATTGAAGCAGGCTTTGATAACCAGCACCCCATCAATGAACTGCACTGGCTAGCTGAGCACTTAAGTGGCCACAATTATAAAGCTATCAGCTTTGCCAATATTAACAGTCATCCCGACGATTTTAATAATGCAATTACCGCTTTATCACACCCAAGCTTAGTGGGCATTAGAGATATCACCGAAGGCGCTGATGCCATGCGCTTAAGCGATGCTACATGCCATGATAACTTAGCGCTATTAGCCAGTAAGCAGCTGATATTTGAGGCTCAATTTGAAGTTGAAAAGCTTACGATTACCCAACAGCTAATCAACTACTGCCAACAACTTCCGCATTTACAATTAATAATAAACCATGCGGGTTTACCCAATAATCTGTCAATTTGGCAGCATGGGATCAGCCAATTAGCGCAACTACCTAACTGCTGGATTAAATTTTCAGGCTTTGAGCTACTCACCGCGCAGATGCAAGCTCAGCAACAGCAGTGTTTTAACTTTATCCTGCAGCACTTTGGCCAGCACCGCGTTATGTTTGCTAGTAATTTCCCTGTATGTCAAATCAACGCGAGTTATCAACAGCGTTGGTCAAACCATTTTGAGCTTTGTAACACTCATAATTTATGGCAAAAACTCAGCTACAAAAATGCTCAGCACTGCTACCAAGTTTAATAAAAAACCGCTATATTGAGTTATATTGTATAAAAACAGAGCATCATCATGGCTATCTCTTCTATTCAAAAGCTCACTATTGGGTTTTTCAATGTTTCTTTTCTAGCGTTTCTTTCTGGCTGTGGTGGCGGTAGTACAATGACCGACAACAACAGCAATGGTGGTGGCGACACTGGTAGCAGTATCAATTGGACGCAAGGTGTATTTCAGCCCTCTAGTAACTTTTATCAACAATGCCAAGTATTAAACGAAAAGCACTGGCTGCGATCATGGAGTAAAGAAACCTATCTTTGGTATGACGAAATTATCGATCGTGATCCAGCGCTGACCCCTGCTGTAAGTGAATATTTTAAATTACTAAAAACCGAGCAAATTACCGAGTCAGGCGCAAACAAAGATAACTTTCACTCCAGTCTGCCGACCGCACAATGGAGAGCCCAAAGCCAATCAGGGGTAACCTTCGGCTATGGTTTTAACGTTAAATTAATAAGCCCTACAGCACCACGCCAAGGTGTGATCAGCTATACAGAACCTAACTCACCTGCAAGTGCGCAAAATCTTGCCCGCGGCTTTGAGATTTTAGAAATCGATGGTGTTGATTTTATCAATGCCAATACGCAAGCTGAAGTAGATACCCTCAACGCAGGTTTATATCCAACTAAAGTTGGTAAAAGCACCAGCTTTGTATTCAAAGATATAAATACCGATGAAACCCGCGAAGTTATTTTAAACTCGCAAACGATTACTTCTAGGCCAGTCACAAACGTGAAGACCTTAGCTGATGGCACTGTTGGTTACTTTCAATTTAATAGCCACAATGCAATTGCTGAAAAACCGCTTTATGATGCCTTTAATAATCTCAAAGCAAGTAATGTCACTGACCTAATTATTGATATTCGTTACAATGGCGGTGGTTTTTTACAAATGGCTAGTCAAGTTGCTTATATGATCGCAGGCCCCGCGAATACCAACGGTAAAATTTTCGAAAAAACCATTTTTAACGATCAACACCCAACATTTAATCCAGTAACAGGACAACGCTTAAAACCCGTCATGTTTACCAATGAGTTTGTTGGTTTTGCTGATAATCCTGCTCTAGTTGTTGGCACGCCATTACCAACCTTAAATTTAGAACGCGTGTACTTGTTAACTACCGCCAGCACTTGCTCTGCCAGCGAAGCGATAATAAATGGTTTACGCGGTGCAGATATTGAGGTAATTCAAATTGGCTCTGGTACCTGCGGTAAACCATACGGTTTTTATCCCACCGATAACTGCGATACGACTTACTTTAGCATTCAATTTACTGGCGAAAACAATAAAGGTTTTGGTGAATATTCAGATGGTTTTGCGCCGCAAAACACCACTGACAATGCCCGCTTACCAGTACGCATAGCCGGTTGCGCCGTTGCTGATGACTTTAGCCACCAGTTAGGCGATCCTGAAGAAGCGGTACTAAAAGCCGCGTTGGGTTATCGTGATAATGGTAGTTGTCCAGCAGCCAGTTCAATAGCCAGTAAGCAAGGTTTTGCACCTGCACGCTT
Source organism: Pseudoalteromonas sp. SR44-8 (assembly GCF_014163635.1). NCBI lineage: Bacteria > Pseudomonadati > Pseudomonadota > Gammaproteobacteria > Alteromonadales > Pseudoalteromonadaceae > Pseudoalteromonas > Pseudoalteromonas sp. SR44-8. Next base: position 42,014 of record NZ_JACJDS010000033.1, on the reverse strand, counting down.
TGGTGACACCCCAGCAGTATTAGATACGCGGGCTGGATCTCTTGCTGAGCAAAATAAAATACTGCCTTCGCATTAAGCGTTAGCATTAAACTCAAGGCAGAATTGTTATGCTAAAAGAATGTTCATCATCAATACTAGCCGCGCTCTTGATCTGCGGCTGCTCTGTACAAAATGAAAAACCAACACCAAAATTACAGCATGCATTACTAATAGAGCCACAAGGTGAACTGATTGCTCAAGGAATTGCTCGCCTAATGCGCTCAGAGAAGATTGCAGTAGCTAATGATGTGTTTATGAAGCGCAGCTTGATGGTCGTTGATAACGTCACTAAAACCGACGAGCTTGGCAACCCTATTATGGGTAAACAGCTAAACATGCCAGACCGTTTTGAATTACTGATAAAAAACAACCTATGCTTTGTACGTCATCTCGATAGCAAAGCCACCGAGCCGCTACCGGATGTACAATGTAAGGTGAATGATATCTAGGTGCTAGGAAAATTTTAACGCTTTGAATTAGTAAAAAATAGTTTTGAATTAGTAAGAAATAGTTTTAAATTTGCAAAGGTCAAAGTAGATAAACTTAATGAATAGCGAGCAGGAATTAGCTCGCTATTCATAGCTCGTAGCCTATGATTTTATTTGATCTCAACACGCTGAGAGCGCATCACTATTTCGTCGTTAAGTTCAATACCAATACCCGGCTCTTCAGACACTTCAAAGAAACCATTTTTAGGCTGTGGATCTTGCAAGCATAACTCACGGTTCCACTTTTTAATTGCATAAGTGTGATGCTCATGAATTAAGAAATTTGGAATAGCCGTTTCTAAATGTAATGATGCTGCGGTTGCAACGGGGCCGCCACAGACGTGAGCCTGAATACGCACATCAAAAATATCAGCGTAATCACACACTTTTTTAGTTTCAGTAAAACCACCACATAAACCGATATCTGGCTGTAATACATTAATACTTTGATCTTCTAAGTAAGGGCGCACACCCCAACGATTATATAAACGCTCGCCACCGGCAATTGGCACTGATACTTTATCTGCCACTTTGGCATGTAACGAATGATTTAAGTAGTTAACTGGTTCTTCATAAAACATACAGTCAAATTCTTTAGCGATTTCACCGATTTGAATAGCAGAGGTAACACCCGGTAAACTGTGGCATTCAAAAATGATATCGACTTCATCACCAACAGCTTCACGAATTGCCTGCATACGGGCGCGATATAGCTTCATTTCAGCACGTGAAATAATGTTAGTGCGGTCGTAATAGGTATTGCCGTCTTTATCATATTGGATCGGATCAACTTTAACGGCATCGTAGCCTTCAGCCACTGCTTTTAACGCTGCTTCTGCGTATTCTTGTGGATGTACCAGAGCTTTAAACTCAGTGTCCCAGTCAAACTGTAATTGCGAAGCATAAGTACGCAGCTTGTCGTTAACTTTACCGCCTAGCAACTGATACACAGGCAAACCTAGTGCTTTACCCTTAATGTCCCATAAAGCAGTGTCTATCGCGCTCATTGCTGCATAGACTACTGGGCCCCCACCTAAACCCCAAAAGCTTTCACGCAGCATACGCGACCATAATTTTTCGGTTTGAAATGGGTCATGACCAATTAAGAAAGCATCAGCCATTTCTTTGATCATAGCAGCGGCAGCACTGTGTCCTAAATCATAAGCAAGGCCAGCTTCGCCAACCCCGCTAATACCTTCGTCAGTATGAATACGGACAAATACAGGAGTCCAAGCAGGTCTGTCTGGACAGTGGATATCAAAAACTTCAACGCGATTAACTTTCATGACAATTCCTTATTAACCAAGGCTTAGGTTATTTTGCAAAACTAGGATCAAGACGATGGGCCTTACGTAACATCGCAGGCCAAGCTAATTGCCCACCGGTACTACCGCTGTGCACTACATTCGCTTGATTATAAATATTATCGATTATGGCTTGAGGTACTGGTGTAACAGCTTGGCCACTGGCTTGTAAAGCCAGCTGTATTTCACAAGCACGCTGTAAGTCATAAAAACGCATAAATGCATCACCCACCGTTGGCCCCACAGTTAAACCACCATGGTTTACTAACAACATATGATTAGTATTAGCGAGATCATCTTGTAAACGTTTTTTCTCATCGCTATTAACTGCTAAGCCTTCATAGCCGTGATAAGACAATGACGGCAGTGAAAACATTGAATACTGACTAAGTGGCAGCAGACCATTTTGCTGCGTGGCAACGGCAATCGTTTCTTTAGTATGTAAGTGAATAACACAATGAGCGTCATCACGCACTTCGTGAATCGCGCTGTGAATCGTAAAACCAGCAGGGTTGATTGCAAATGGCGTGTCATCCAAAATATTTCCGGCCAAGTCCACTTTGACTAGGTTAGAAGCTGTTACTTCATCAAATGTGAGGCCAAACGCATTCACTAAATAATGGTCAGTCCCCGGCAAACGCGCCGATAAATGTGTGTAAATCAAATCACCCCAACGAAAATGCTCAACCAACCGATAACAGGCGGCTAAATCAACTCGTAACTGCCATTCTTGTGCAGAGACTTTATTTTTTAAATCAAGTTGTGGTAAATCAAACATTATGGGGCCTTATTTAAACGCGTTAAAAGCAAAACACGATATAGATGGATAGAAGTCTAAAGTAGTGTGCGTGGATGATCAATATTTAAAACAAAACAGCCACACCGAATTGGTGTGGCTGTTTTCTGTGAGCCCAGTGATAACTCACACTCAGCAAAAATTATTTTACGTTTGCTAAGTAATCGGCAATAGCTTCAAATTCTTCGTCAGTAACAGTAGCCACCATCGCTTTCATCGCTGCAGTCATGCCATTGTTACGCGCACCTGATTTAATGTCTTTCATTTGCGCTACTAAATACTCTTTATTCTGACCATTTAGTTTAGGATACATTGCCATGATCGGTGCCTTACCTTCAGGGCCATGACATGTTTGGCACATTTTTGCTGTATAAAGCGCAGCACCATCGGCAGCCATGCTGTTAAATGACATACTAGCAACCATAGAGAGGCTTGCACCTAAGAGTAATTTTGTTATCTTGCTCATTGTATTTTCTCTTCTTTTTGACGGTTTATAAAAATTATTAGCTTAATTGTAGACCATAATAACGGATCTTTGTACATCACATATGTACGTAATTTATACACCAAGTAGATCACCAAACACGCTGTTCAAGTCATCTCTTAGGCTACCATACTAAATCATCTGGTACTTCAAAATCAGCGTATGGGTCATCAGCATCTTTGCCTTTGTCTTCAGGCTCTACATGAAACACGATGTACTTTTCATCAACTTCTGCCACTTTACGGGCTGGCTCATCTTCAAGTACAAAAAACTGCCCTTCCAATACACAAATTGCCAGTCGGCCACCTGACAAGGCTTTTTGCGTTTGTTCATTTACGTCGAGCTCTTTGACTTTATTTTCGTAAGTAAAATTGAAAGTCCGCTCACCACGAATCGAATCTTGATTATGATGTTCTAATATCTGCTTTACGCGGGCAACTTGCTCACGTTGCTTTAACTCACCTTGGCGAGCTTGATTTAATTCTTCTGCTTTTTTCTGCTGTTCTAACTTTGTTTGCTGAATATGCTTTTGCAGATCACTAGGGTTACTGGTCGCCCCTTTTTTTGGCTTTTTTTGTTGCTTACGCTTTTCACTTTTAGCAACTTTAGCTTTATGTGATGTGGTTAATCCTGCTTGTAGCAATTGGTCTTGTAATGAACCCATAGCTTTGTTCCATTAAAAACTGATATTAGCTTTATTTTATACCCAAACCACCCCAAGATGCGAGTTTCAGTTGGAATTAAAAGCGATTTAGGCAAGGCATTGATTGCAAGTAATAGTGGGTCTATTGCTAAAATCAATAACGTAGTATAAATCGCTTTTAAACCAACCCGTTGGGCGTTTCACAGGAACTTACTCTCAGCGTTGTTACTTCTTAAAAGGGACTGCCATTCTTGCAAAGTAACGCCTTGATATTAAGCCCCTGTGAAACGCTGAATTCTGCATTTTGAGGTGGCTTGGGTATAATCACCAATTAAAACAAATCATAGTGCTGTGGCCATTAATCTAGCAAAGTGTTGTGATTGAAAACCTGATTTAGCGCAATAAATACTTATTTCTAGAATAAAAGTAACCACTTAAAGAACGCGTTGAGGTTGAATTTAATATCAATCAGGTTAAGCTGTGTTTTTTGTAGTAGGGCCAATAAAATGCGTTTCGGTCATTTATTAGTTTGCTCGCTGTTTATCTTTTTTGTGCTCTATGCACCGCAGCCATTATTAAGCTTATTTGCAGAGCAATTTTCAGTTAGTCCTGCAACCGCAGGTAGCTTGATGACGGCAACTATGCTCCCTTTGGCGATTGCTCCTTTGGTATACGGCTTATTACTAGCTAAACGTAACCCTTTAACAATTCTTCGCTACGCGATGCTAGTACTAGCTGTTACCTGTGTTGCTTTTGCCTATGCCCCCAGTTTTGAGTTATTACTGTTACTACGATTTTTACAAGGTTTAACCTTGCCTGCCGCACTCACCGCAATGACCACTTACATAGGCAGCACTTATCAAGCTGATAGTTTGCAAAAGAATATGACCTTCTATATTGGCAGTACAATTGCTGGGGGTTACTTTGGCCGAGTGTTAGCGGCTATTTTTGCTGATTTATGGACTTGGCAAAGCTTCTATTTTGTTATTGCCGCAGGTTTAATTAGCTTTGCACTGAGTATTCCACGTAATCAAACAGCCATTGTTAACAGCACTCTTTCCCCATTAAATTATTTAAAACAGCTCGCGAATGCTGCGGTATTAAAATTATATGGTGCGGTGTTTTGTATGTTTTTTTGCTTTGCTGCGTTATTAAATTATTTACCGTTCATTTTACAAGACACTTTTTTAATTACTAATACCCGTGATATTGGCTTAGTTTATAGCGGTTACTTGATTGGCGCCCTCGCCTCTATTGCGACTCCTTGGTTATTAAAAAAGAGTATTTCACCGTGGCATTTATTGTCTGCTATATTTGCTTTTTACAGCACTACACTAGTATTTTTGATGAGCTCACAATTAGTGATTTTTTTACTGGCATTCACTGGTTTTTGCGGCGCGATGTTTATTATTCATTCAACCGCAGCGCCACTGGTTAATAAAATAAGCAGTGCACCACCGAGTGTCACTAATGGTGCTTATGTGTCGTTTTATTATAGTGGCGGGGCTTTAGGCTCTTTTGTACCAGGCTTGGTATATCAACAACTTGGCCATATCGCATTTATGGCCTCGTTATTATTAGTCTGTATATGCGGATTAATTTTAGTAAGTTCGGCTTATCTAGCGGGTAAAAAAACCACTTTAGGCTGATGCCCTGTGGTGGCAAAAAAAGCGTCTAAATCGGCTTTTTTTAATAACCATGTTTGGGTGTTCTCAAATGGATGACAATGAAATAGATCACCAAACCATATGTCTTGGTCAAGCCATAAAGTGACATCATTTTGCTTATCATTCATCAGAGCAAGCATAGATACACATCCAGGTGCGACTTTTAAAAAGCGTGCTAAGCGCTCATCAGAGGCAAACCCTAAGCGTGACAAGCCTTGATATTTAGCCAGTGATTTTAAGTCTAACTGCTTGTCATGTGCGGTGATCACCAAAAAATGCTTTTTACCTTCGTTATCACGCAAAAATAAGTTTTTTAATCGCGTTCCGGGCCGTTCCACCATTAATTCATCTGCAGCAAGACTACTATGTAATGCAGGGTGTTCGATAACGTCATAATTGATATTTAAATGCGCTAACAGCGCCGCTAATTTACTTTTATCCGCTAACATTTATAAACAACGCCCCATCAAGCGTACACTTAAATCTCGCCACAATACTTCATTTATCTCATATTTATCGTTGCGACAATATTTTTTGTCATGCAACTCTTGTTTTAATAAGTGCACGGCTTGATCTTCTAATTCTAATTTTAAGCTATTTGATTCTTCAAAATATTCTTGCTCTGCAAAGTTTTTAAATTGCTGGCGTGTCAGTGGTCGATCTAAGTTTAAATTTGCGCGACTATTGGCTTTAACCGATACCACATAAGCAAAAATCTTATTACCTTGCTCATCTAATTTAGTGTGTAACTGTTTATTATTAATTTCAAAAGGCGGCTCATCACTTTGGCTAGCACAACCACAGAGTAAAACGAGTAACATCAACGCGTATTTTTTCATTATTAGTATCATTCCTGTTATCCAGTGACCGTTAGTCTACCAAAAATTCATTGTTTGCGTAAAAATTCAAAAAATATATAAATAATACTTGACCAAATTTAGAAATCTCATTAAAGTTCGTCCCGCTTGAAACGGAACCTCAAGTAGGTTACGAAATTTGTAACTTTAGGAATGTGGGGCTATAGCTCAGCTGGGAGAGCGCCTGCCTTGCACGCAGGAGGTCAGCAGTTCGATCCTGCTTAGCTCCACCACTTTCCTACTCTTCAATTTTTATCACTATGGCTCTCATGCCAAATTCAATTTTTAAATCTTTGTCATTTTAATCAAAAAACTGTTTATTTTATGTTAGTTATTTTTTAGCTATCAGTTGTGCGCTGCATGGTATTTACGATCAAAAATGCCGAGCATAAACTCGGCATTTTAATTTGGTTATTCGACTACCAATTATTCGCGAATTTGACCTACACCATTGACGAGGTATTTCTCCGTCGTTAATGATTCTAAGCCCATTGGACCGTAAGCGTGTAGTTTTGACGTTGCGATACCAATCTCTGCACCTAAACCTAACTGTGAACCATCAGAGAAGCGTGATGAGGTATTAACCATCACTACTGAGGCATCAACACTGCGCTGGAACAATTCAGCCGCGGCTTGGTTTTTAGTGCAAATAACTTCCGTATGGTGTGAACCAAATTGCGCAATATGCTCAATTGCACCAGCAAAATCTGGTACTACACGAATCGCGATTTCTAAATCTAAATATTCTTCGCCAAATTCCTCTGGCGCAAGCACTGTTGCATCATCAAAATATTGTGCGGCTTGGCTATCTGCATTTATTTTTACACCTTCTTGGCGTAATACAACAGCACATAAATTTAAAAACTCATCTGCAACATCCTGATGAACGACAAGTCCTTCTAATGCATTACATACGCCAGTACGCTGAGTTTTACCGTTCAGTAGCAAGTTAATCGCCACTTCTAAGTCAGCGTCTTTATCTACGTATAAATGACATACACCTTTAAAATGCTGGATCACAGGAATTGTACTGTTATCTGTTACAAAGTTAATTAGCCCTTCGCCGCCGCGTGGAATAATTAAGTCAATGCTGTCACGTTGCTGCATCAATTCCATTAATAATCCGCGGTCTGGATCTGGAATAACGGAGATTAACGCTGCCGGTAAATTATGCTGCTCTAATACTTGATGCATAACACTAGCAATTGCTTGCGAGCTTTTAAGCGCCTCTTTACCACCACGTAAAATAACCCCATTACCTGATTTGAAGCATAACGCTCCAGCATCAGCGGTTACATTTGGACGCGCTTCATAAATCATACATACCACACCAAGTGGTACGCGCATTTTACGAATTTTAATCCCGTTAGGACGTTCAGTAATATCGCGTAATTGACCCACCGGATCATCAAGGCTTACAATCACTTCAATGCCTTCAGCCATCGCTTCAATACGTTCGTCATTAAGCGTTAAACGGTCAATCATAGCGGCTGCTAGATTGTTATCACGGGCTGCGGCTAAATCACTTTCGTTCTCTTTAATAATAAATGCTTTTTGTTGGCGTAATGCTGCAGCCATATCCAGTAGCACCTGATTTTTAGTCTCGGTATCGAGTAAGGCTAACTGATGTGCCGCTTTTGCTGCCTGACGTGAAATATCTGTAATTAAACTCATGACTTCTCCAATAATGCGATATCTTTCTCTGAAATAACGGGACCAATCGAATCTTGCATCTTGTCGCTAAATTCGCTTTGTTCGTTATCAGCTATAAAATTCAATAAACAACTACTGTAATTTGCAGTTGCTTTGGCTAATCGAGTGCCGTCGCTGCTACGTACCAAAATGGTATCGCCAATTGCAAACTCACCATGCACTGCGACAATTTCATCGCCACGGATACAGCCAGTTTCACCTTCTAAAGATTCATCGTATGAACCTGCGACAACGACTTCACCTTGCTCACTTGCAGTATGAGTCATCCAGTGAACAGCTTCTTGCATCGGTTTTTCGTATGGTAAGAAAATAGTACCTGGGTTCTCACCTTCCAGCAGTTTTGTAAATGTCTGCTCTTTAAAACCATTAATTATATAAGTAGTAATACCATGTGAAGTCGCTTTTTCAGCTGCTTCAATTTTAGTTTTCATACCACCTGTACCAACCGCACTGGTAGCAGATCCTGCCATAGCATAGATTGATTCATCAATTGATTTAATTTCAGGCAGTAATATTGCATCATCGTGCAGATTAGGGTTTTTATCATAAAGCCCATCCACATCTGAAAAAATCATCAATGCATCAGCATCAGCTGCTGCAGCGACCATTGCCGATAAGTTATCATTATCACCGACTTTTAAATCATCAGTTGTCACCGTATCATTTTCATTCATGATTGGCAGCACACCATGATCCAACAAAGTGAAAACAGTTTCTCTAATACTCTCATAACGCTCACGGTCACGTAAGTCACCATGAGTTAATAAAATCTGCGCCGATGGGAAATCAAAAAAGCGGTCCCACATAGCCATCATTTCGGTTTGCCCTGCTGCTGCCATGGCTTTTTTCATTGCCACAGTGCGCTCTTGTGTCTTCGGAAATAAATGCGCGCCAGCGGCAACTGAGCCTGACGAAACTAAAATAACTTCAATTCCTTGACTACGACAACGAACAATAAACTGAGCGATGGTTAATAAATAGCGTGAGCGACAACCATCTTGATCAGGTGCAATCAATGCGCTACCTACTTTTAATACGATACGTCGCCAATTTAACTTTTGCATAAATGTTCAACTTTCCATTTTAACTGTGACTTACCCTAGTTTGGATAAATCTGAAAACAACCACCTAGTGTTTACCTAGGTTACGAGTTAACAATTTGCACTTGCTTTTGCTCACTTTCTTTAGCCATCACTTTTTAATACTCAGCCGGAAACGCTCACTTAGTTAATTAACAAAGTGCGTTAGATATAGCATAACTTTGGCTCAATCATTAAGACTGAACAGTTATAAAGTAAATAAAAAGTGTTGTTTATGCATCGCTGTAAAAAGCTGTGTGAAGCTTTTTTATTAACAACATACATAGAGCCTCTAAAGTCTGGTACACCAACAGATAGGGTGATGACTCAAGGACCGAGATTTGCTCACCACGATGGGTGTCAAATATTGAGTAAGTAACAGTTCAACTCAAACAATATGAATCACAATAAAATGTAATTTATGTTCAAATTAACTAATTACTAAAAATGAGTAAAATTGTACAAACTGCATTCAAAACAATTAACAAATTGATTTTTAAGCATATAAATATAGTGACCTCAATCTAAGTTGTTGTAATTTAAAGCAACTTAAAAATAACTATATGTATTCGCTTAGACCTAACAAGTAACTAATTAGATGACTAATTGTTTGAACACTAACTATATTACGCTACTTTTAGCCTAAAGATCAAGACTATATTTTATTCACTCGGCTTACTATTGCAGCTAATAAATTTTAAAGTCTATAAGATTCAGTTAGTTAAACAGAGTTTAATTTGTTTCAAATATTTCAAAACCAATAAATTATCATTTCTTCTACAAATAAGTTCGTAAACAGCTAAAATTCTATTAGGAAAAATTAACATACACGTGTATACCCCTGTATTATAAGTATCGAAAGGTTTACTCCTAACTGTTGTAATAAATAAGGAATACTTCATCTATGTCAGCTATTTATATCGCAGGGATCGCTCTATGTTCGGTTCTCGCCCAATGGATAGCATGGGGTTTTCGTGTCCCAGCTATTTTATTTTTGTTACTTACCGGCCTGTTACTTGGCCCTGCTACGGGTTTACTTGATCCAGATGCACTGCTTGGTGATTTACTCTTCCCTGTGGTCTCGCTCAGTGTTGCGGTGATCTTATTTGAAGGTTCTTTAACTCTACACTTTCGAGAGCTCAAAGGTATTGGCAAGGTAGTCCGTAACTTGTGCTCTATTGGCATGATTACGACTTGTATAGTGATAAGCCTCAGTGCCTATTGGATTTTAGAACTCAACTGGCGTGTAGCAGCGGTGCTCGGTGCGGTATTGGTTGTTACTGGCCCAACAGTTATTGCACCGCTATTAAACTCAATGCGGCCAACCCAAGACATTGATCGCATACTACGCTGGGAGGGCATTGTTATTGACCCAATTGGTGCTTTATTTGCGGTTTTAGTATTTGAAGCGGTAATGCTAGTTGGTCAAGGTGAAGTGTTTATCCATACCGTAATCGCCTTGTTTAAAACCTTAGGAGTCGGTTTATCTATTGGTGTGGTCGCAGGTTGGCTTACAACGTTACTGATCCGCCGCGAATGGCTACCATTTGAATTACATAAATTCGGCATCTTAGCTCTGGTACTTATTAGCTTTACAGTCTCAAATCATTTGAGCCATGAGTCAGGTCTATTAGCGGTTACTGTATTTGGTATTTGGTTAGCGAACCAAGACGATTTAGAAATTGATTCTGTTTTAGAGTTTAAAGAAGATCTGTCTATGATCTTAATTTCAACCTTATTCATTTTGCTTGCTGCGCGTTTAGAATTAGCTGATTTAATGATGCTTGATGCCGATGTGTTTATCTTTTTGGCTATCGTATTATTTATCGCTCGCCCATTGTGTATTGCGATCTCCACTTTCGGCACTGAGCTACCAATTAAATCTCGCTTAGTACTCGCGTGGATTGCTCCGCGCGGTATTGTCGCAGCAGCGGTAGGCTCTGTTTTTGCTATTAGTATGATGGAAGCTGGTGTTGCTGACGCCGAGAAAATGGTGCCACTGATTTTTACCGTTATCATTATCACAGTAGTTCTGCAAAGCTTAACTGCGATTCCGATTGCGAAGCTATTAGGTGTTCGTCAGCCTTCACCTAATACTATTTTGATCATTGGTGCAAACCATGTCGCTCGTGCCATTGCTTGTGGGCTAAAAGAGCAAAATATTCAAGTACACTTATCAGATCCAGCTTGGGAAAACTGCCGCATGGCACGTATGGATGGGCTGCCTTGTTATTATGGTAACCCGCAATCAGAACATGCTGAACGTTACTTACCCCTGACAACTCTACGCAGCGTAATGGCGCTTTCGCCAAACCGCCATCATAACGCGCTAGGCGTGCAGTATTTTTCACATTTATTGAATGAAAAGAACGTCTTTTCATTGCGTTCTTCTACCTCTCACGCCAAAGCAAACAAAGACAGCGCGACGTTTCTATCTCGGCAAATTTTGTTTGGTGACAGCGGCTCTTATGCACGTTTAAGTAGCTTAATTGCCAAAGGCGGCAAGGTCAGTGTAACGCGAATTTCTGAAGAGTTTAACTGGGGCAAATACCAAGAGATGAACAGCGATGCAATTCCGTTATTCATCCTCAATGGTGACAAAGACAGTGATGATGATAGCCCTATCAAACTGCGTCCGTTTACTATTAATATGGAAAAACCGCCGCAAGAAGGTGAACGTGTCGTCGCGATGCTGCCACCAAAAATGTCGGTATTGAAAGATCCTAATAATGGCAAAAACAAAGAACCGAAAGAAATAAAAGAGTAAAACGAAAAGGGCTAGGTATCACACCTAGCCCTTTTACTTTCAACTTGCTAACTGATCAGCTCATACCTACATCGGCAAGCGTGCTCGCGCGACAACACTATCGGGCATTTTTTGCGCTAATTGGGCTAGCGAGCGTTCAATATTTTTATGGGTTGCTTTATCTGCAACCATACTATGAAATAGCCAACGATATGCGTCTTCGTAATCACGTGGACTGCCATAGCCTTGATTAAATAAATTAACTAACCGCAATTGTGCTTTTAAATTACCTTGTGATGAAGCTTCACGTAGGTAAGTCACAGCAAGCGCTTTATCCTTTTGCACTAATCGACCCGTGTCATAGTATCGCCCGAGTTGCTCTAATGCCGCCGCTAAGCCTTGCTGCGCTGCTTGACGCATATAATACACACCAAGCTCTACATTACGATCAACACACACCGCATACGCCAGCATATCGCCATATAAAAATTGATAAGAAGGCAGTGCCATTTTATTGGCTCGTGCTTCGATATCTTGTACTAACTGGCAGTCATCTGCCTTTACACGCGCAAGATGTGTATTACTATTGATCAAAGCAAGCAGCTCAGTTTCTGTATATAGTGGCACGGCAGCTATGGTCTCTTCAGACTTGGCGTGGCTTGCCAGCAAAAACGATAACGGCACTAATGATAAACAAGTTAACAAACGCATTTAGGTCACTTTAAATTAAAAACCATCTTGCTAAAGTTTATACAAAGATCGTTCCATAATGAAATTTATAAATAGCTTATTTATTATAAACACTATCCCCAGACACAAAAAAAGCTGCACAAGGCAGCTTTTTTAGTACTATTAGTAATTATGCAAACGGACTGCGTAATACCATAGTTTCTACACGGTCAGGACCTGTAGAAATAATATCAACAGGTACACCGGTGATTTCTTCAATGCGTTTGATGTAATCAAGTGCCGCTTTTGGTAGCTGCTCAACAGTAGTAGCACCCACTGTATTTTCAGTCCAACCAGGCATCTCTTCATAAACTGGCGTTACTTTATCATAACCTTCAGCAGCAAGTGGCGTCACATTAGTGATAGTGCCATCTTCTAACTGATAACCAGTACAGATTTTTAGTGTTTCTAGACCATCTAACACGTCTAGTTTAGTTAAACAAAAACCTGAGATAGAGTTAATTTGTACTGCACGGCGCATAGCCACAGCATCTAACCAACCAGTACGACGTAAGCGACCAGTCGTTGCACCAAACTCATGACCTACGGTACCTAAGTGCTTACCAACTGGGTCTTGTTTTTCTAAACCGTCGTAAAGCTCGGTAGGGAAAGGACCAGAACCAACACGCGTGGTGTAAGCTTTGATAATACCTAGTACATAATCAAGATTTAACGGACCAAAACCAGCACCTGTAGCAACGCCACCGGCAGTGGTATTTGAAGACGTTACATATGGATAAGTACCGTGATCGATATCAAGTAATGTACCTTGCGCGCCTTCAAACAAGATGTTGTCGCCCGCTAAACGCGTTTGATCAAGTAACTCAGTTACGTCAACAACCATTGCTTTAAGGATATCTGCAACAGCCATTGCATCATCAAACGTCTGTTGGAAATCTACCGCATCTACTTTGTAATAATTTACTAAAGTGAAGTTATGGTATTCCAATACTTCTTTAAGCTTCGCAGCGAATAATTCAGGGTTGAATAAGTCACCGATACGCAAACCACGACGGGCTACTTTATCTTCATAAGCAGGACCTATGCCGCGACCTGTTGTACCAATCGCTTTATTACCACGTGCTTTTTCACGAGCTACATCTAATGCGATGTGGAAAGGCAAAATAAGCGGACATGCTTCACTGATCAATAAACGTTCACGTACTGGTACGCCACGTTCTTCAAGCATGCCAATCTCTTTCATTAGCGCTTCTGGTGAAACAACAACACCATTACCAATCACACACTTAACATTGTCACGTAATACACCCGATGGAATAAGGTGTAAAACTGTCTTTTCACCTTCGATTACCAGTGTATGACCAGCGTTATGGCCACCTTGGTAACGAACTACTAAAGATGCTTTGTCTGTAAGGAGGTCAACTACCTTACCCTTACCTTCGTCACCCCATTGGGTGCCTAATACAACAACGTTTTTACCCATTGTAAATTCACTTAGAAAAAATTAGGACGAGATTTTACCAGATAATGAGGGGAAAGATCACCCCCGTTTAGGTTATTTTTTCTGCGCAGTCGTACAACGACCTTTGCAATAAAAATTAACTGGTTGAATAACATTAAGTTACTCATAAAAATTCATCTTACTAAAAGAAAAACCCTGCATACACAGGGTTTGGATTTGTGCTAGATTTAGAAAAAGATTACTGCGCTGCAGCACCTTTCATATATCTAAAGAAGTCACTGTCTGGTGATAATACCATTACGTCTTGCTTATCTTTAAAGGTCTTTTTATAGGCCTCTAATGAACGTACAAAACCAAAGAATTCAGCATCTTTATTGTACGCATTGGCATAAATAGCCGCAGCTTTTGCATCGCCTTCACCGCGAACGGTACGGGCATTACGCTCAGCATCAGCCAGCATTACTGTGACACGACGGTCAATGTCAGCACGAATCGTTTCGGCTTTTTCTTGACCTTCAGAGCGATGCTCTTTAGCAACAGCAGTACGCTCTGCACGCATACGTTGGTAAATCGAATTACTCACTTCTGACGGTAAATTGATTTGCTTAACACGTACATCAAGTACTTCAATACCTAGCTCTTGAGCACTTTCAGAAGCTTGAACTAATGCTTCTTCCATTAACTCGCTACGTTCACCGGAAACAATCTCACGGATAGTACGTGAACCAAAGTTAGTACGTAGACCATTATTTACTTTTTGCTTAAGTAGTGCTTCAGCGTATTGCTTATCACCACGGGCACGTAAGTAAAAAGCACTAAAATCACTAACACGCCATTTTACAAACGAATCAACTATTAAGTCTTTTTTCTCGCTAGTAACAAAACGATCCGGTGCACCATCTAATGTCTGAATACGCGCATCAATACGACGTACTTGACTAAAGAAAGGTACTTTGAATTGTAAGCCAGGACCATAAACAATTGCTTTATCATCACTGTCTTTTTGCACTTTGCTGAATAGCATAACAATTGCTTTTTGCCCTTCAGGTACTACGAACACTGACGAAAAAGACAACACAACGGCCGCTAGTAATATAACTAAACTAAAGTTTTTCATTGCGCTTATCTCCCGTCGTTAAAGCGATCAGCACCAAAGCGGTCTGAACTTGAGTTCACAGTGCTATTGCGCGATGTATTAACTTTATTGCGTAAGTCGTTAATATCACTTGAGCTAGGTAATGCAACACGGGTTGCGTTCCCTTGCTTATCCATGATTTTATCAAGCGGTAAATACATCATATTATTGCCGCCCTTAACATCAACTAACACTTTTGAACTGTTACCTAGCACTTCTTCCATGGCATCAATATATAAACGCTCACGGGTTACACGCTTAGCAGCCTGATATTCAGGTAATAGCTTTTCAAAACGCGCGACTTCACCTTGTGCTTCTAAAATAATGCGCTCGCCGTAACCTTCAGCTTCTTGCGTCATACGGGTAACTTGACCACGAGCACGTGGCTCAATTTCACGCGCGTATGCTTCAGCTTCACGAATAAAACGTTGTTCATCTTCTTGTGCGGCAATGGCATCATCAAACGCGTCTTTAACTTCAGCCGGTGGGCGTGAGTCTTTAAAGTTAACGTCAGTTACGATCAAGCCTAAGTTATACGGTTCGATGATTTTATTCAGTTCATCCCAGGTATTTTGACGCACAACCTCACGGCCATTTGTTAAGACTTGGTCCATTTTTGAATGACCAACAACATAACGCAGTGCACTCTCTAGCGCTTCTTCTAAGCTAGAATCAGCATTAGTTACACTAAATTTGTATAGGAAAGGGTCAATTACACGGTATTGCACCTGAAACTCAACGCTTACCACGTTTTCATCTTCAGTGAGCATAAAACCAGACGTCGATAATGAGCGAACGGCTTCAATATCTACCGGAATTACCGTTTCAATAAACGTCATTTTCCAACGCAGACCTGGATCTGCAATGCGGTCAAATTGACCAAAATGTAAAACGATGCCGCGCTCTGCTTCTTTCACGGTATAAATACCGCTCAATGCCCATACAATTGCAGCAATGATCAGTACAAATGAAAGACCAGCTCCACCAAGTCCGCCGCCGCCATTGCCGGATTTATTACCGCCAAATAAGCCACCAAACTTGCTGCTGAATTTACGAAACACCTCGTCTAAGTCAGGTGGGCCTTGATCACGTCCGCCTTTTTTGTTCCACGGATCTTTGTCATTGCCATTATTACCCGGTTCATTCCAGGCCATAGCTATACTCCATTGTTATCTAAATAATTTAGGTAATTACGTTAAATCTAACAAAAATACCGCAGTTCTCATACTAAAAATGACATTGTGCAGTAGTTTTTTCGAATTACGAAATAAAAGCGTCGATTTCAGGACCAAACTCTTTTCTTAAACGATTCCATTCTACCATAGGCAGTCGAGTAGCAAGTAACCAATGACCCTGTTCATCAAAGTCTTCTTGATGCACGGCATTTAAATTGAACAACGCAGCACGTAAACGACCATATTGCGGAGCTAATTTAAGCGTATGAACAAACATTTTCTTTGCTAACAGCTCGCTGATAGCTTCAGACAATAGTTCACACCCTGCGCCACTGTGTGCCGACAACCATACTCTAATAGGCATGCCTTCATCGTCACGGTCAATACGTGGTTCAATATCTTCAAGCGCATCAATTTTGTTGTAAACCAACAATTGCGGCACTTCATCAGCTTCTATTTCTTTAAGAACCGATTGTACCTGTTCAATATTCTCTTTACGACGATGATCCGCAACATCGACCACATGAAGTTGTAAATCAGCTTCACGAGTTTCGGTTAGCGTCGCTTTAAATGCGGCAACTAAGTCATGGGGTAAATGACGAATAAAGCCAACGGTATCGGCTAAAATTATCGAACCAACATCTTCTATTTCGAGTTTGCGTAAAGTTGGATCAAGCGTCGCGAACAGTTGATCAGCAGCATACACATTAGAGTTAGTAATGCGATTAAATAGCGTCGACTTACCCGCATTGGTATACCCTACCAACGACACCGTAGGAATTTCATTGCGGTTACGAGCACGTCTACCTTGCTCACGCTGCACTGCCACTTTCTCTAAACGCGCGCGAATACTTTGAATACGAACTCGCAATAAACGTCGATCTGTTTCTAGCTGAGTTTCACCAGGCCCGCGCAAACCGATCCCGCCTTTTTGGCGTTCAAGATGCGTCCAGCCTCGGATCAAACGCGTCGACATATGACGCAATTGTGCTAGCTCAACCTGCAACTTACCTTCATGGGTACGTGCACGTTGCGCAAAAATATCAAGAATAAGCGTCGTTCTATCAAGCACACGACATTGGCAAACGCGTTCTAAATTGCGTTCCTGTGACGGTCTGAGTTGATGATTAAAAATGACGACATCTGCGTTGTGGATTTTGACAATCTCAGCGATTTCTTCAGCCTTTCCGGTACCGACGAATAGTTTCGGATGTGGTGCTTGACGGCTGCCTTGCACAACCGCCAAACTGCTAACACCAGCAGAAGATACCAACATTTCCAATTCATGAAGATCTTCACGATCCCCTTCTTTTGGAAAGTCGATATGAACTAAGACTGCCTGTTCGCCGGCTTCATAACGGTCAAACAAACATTATGCTCCTAATTTAAAAATTTCCAGCTTCAGGCTCTTCACCGTCTTCGCTTCCTTGAATACCTTGGAAGTTAACAGCACGAGCAGGAACTACGGTAGAAATCGCATGTTTATACACCATTTGATTCACGGTGTTTTCTAGTAAAATAACAAATTGATCAAATGACTGGATCTTACCTTGTAGTTTGATGCCATTAACCAAAAAGATTGATACTGGAATACGCTCACGACGTAGCGCATTCAAAAATGGGTCTTGTAACGATTGGCCTTTTGCCATGTTATTTTCCTTCGTTCTAGGTGTTATTATAATTAAGTGGCTGAACTCATTTAACAAAGCTAAAAAATTTCAACTACTACTAGCTTAGCGAACTTACAACACGTTGCAAGTTTTCTTCATCACCCGTTGTTAACCACGTTACATCGGGCCAACCTCTTAACCACGTCAATTGACGCTTAGCAAGCTGTCGTGTTGCTGCAATACCGCGAAAGACCATTTCATCGTAATCAATCTCGCCAGCAATGTAATCCCACATTTGTCTATAACCCACGCAACGAATGGAAGGTAAGTTAGGGTGTAAATCCTTACGTTGATATAGGGATGAAACTTCATTTTCAAACCCCTGCTCAAGCATTATTTTAAACCTTTGTTCAATTCGCTGGTGTAAATCGGCGCGATCATCAGGCGCAATAGCAAATTGATGAAAAGTATACGGTAAACTCGGCTGCTTACTTTTTTGTAATTCAGTCATTGTTTTACCCGTTAATCGGTAAACTTCAAGGGCGCGGTTAATGCGTTGCGAGTCATTCTCGCTCATTTTTTGTGCCGCTTGCGGATCAATTATCTCAAGCTCTTTATAAAGTGCCGGCCAGCCATGTTGCTTGGCTTGTTGCTCAAGCTCTGCTCGTACCACTGGGCATGCTTCAGGTAATGGCGATAATCCATCAATTAACGCTTTAAAGTACATCATTGTACCACCAACTAATACAGGCACTTTACCTTGTTGGTGAAATTGGTCAATCTTTTCAATTGCATCACGACGAAAATCAGCTACTGAGTAACTTTCACTAGGGTCGATTAGATCAATTAAATGATGTGGCGCAAGCGCTAACTCATGTTGATCAGGTTTTGCCGTACCTATGTTCATATCTTTATACACTAAGGCTGAATCGACGCTGATTATTTCAGTTTTTAAATGTTGGCATAAGGCGATTGCTAATGCAGTTTTGCCTGCAGCGGTTGGGCCCATTAAAAAAATGACCGGTAAATTACTCAACTCGATAACCTTAATCTAACTGTGCTAAAAAATAACTTAAATCTATTTTAACTGCTTTTGCAGATAAACGCTGGATTGTTTGCGGATTATTTTGCATTCGCGTAACCGCCAAGGCAAAAGCTTGGCTGGCAAAAAAGCGCTCGGGCACTTGGCTAAGCTGCCAGTTTAGCCATTGCTCCACACTATTAAGCTCAGCCTTAGTGGCTTTTAATAGCGCATCTACGGCTTGGCTCACATCAAGCAGATACAAACTCTGTGGCAACTTTTTAACCATCACAAATTGCTTTTCAATCAATAACTCAAAGCCCAGCAAGGTAAACCATGATTGTTGCTGTGTTAAGCTTTGGCTGTCTTCTTTACTGATATTAACTCGCACAGGCAATAGTAAGGCTTTTCCTTCTAAGCTGCCTTGCTCAGCAATAAGCTCAAGCCAATCATTGACTAATAAATATTTAAAGTGTGAGCAATATAATTGCTGTTGCAGGCTAAATACACAACCGCCATCACTTTGTACCAGCAACGGCTGCGCACTTTGCGTCTGTAACAATGGTGCTACTTCTTGAGTAACGCCAATAGGTTGATCAAAATGGCTGGCGTGTTGCTCATTGACCCCTTGATAAAACGCACTCACATCTTGATGATTTGTCCGGCTCGCTTGCTTACTTCGCTCGCTTGAACCTGTATATCCACCACCACTAGGTGCTAAATTAGCACCGTAGCGAGCTTGCTCCGCTGGTTGTAAGTGCGACTTAGGATAATCAAACAAACTGCCTGCTGTATTGCTGGAGTGAGCGGGTGTTGCTGTATGCGCTGCTTTAGCATCGCTGTGTTGCGAATCAACATGCTGAGTAACACCAGCAAACTCATCTTGAAGCGGCACCACGACTTGTTTAATTGCCTGCAGAATAAAATCATGCACTAAGCGACCTTGATGAAAACGCACTTCGTGTTTCGCAGGATGCACGTTTACATCCACTTGACGCGGATCAATGTCGATATAAATAACAAAGCCCGGTAGCTCTTCTTGGCCTGCGACTTCTTCGAACGCTTGGCGAATGGCATGAGAAATAAGCTTATCGCGCATCATACGATTATTTACATAGGTATATTGCGTAGTATTACTCGAGCCAACTGGTAGCACCCAACCATGTAGCTGCAAGCCTGTATCGCCTGACTCAATATATAACCCCTGCTCAGCAAAGGCTTTACCTGCAACCTGAGCGACCCGAGCAATAGCCTGTGCAGGGTCGGTTTTAGCACGATATTGACGCACTACTTTATCGTTATGGGTGAGGGTAATTGACACATCAAAACGGCTCAGGGCAATACGCTTTATTAACTCATCAATGTGAGTAAATTCGGTTTTTTCGGTGCGTAAAAATTTACGTCTAGCGGGCGTATTAAAAAATAAGTCTTTAACTTCAATGGTGGTCCCGTCAGGGTGAGCAGTGGGTTTAATCTGCACCGCCATATCTCGCCCCTGTGCAAATGCTTGCCAAGCCGCCTCTTGCTGTTTGGTTTTTGAGCTAAGCGTCAAACGCGATACCGAACTAATGGACGCCAATGCTTCGCCGCGAAAGCCCAAAGAACAAATATTTTCTAAATCATCAAGGGACTTTAATTTACTAGTAGCATGACGAGAAAGCGCCAACGTGAGCTCGTCTTTATCAATGCCTGAGCCGTTATCACGAATGCGAATAAGCTTATGACCGCCGCGCTCAATATCAATTTGAATACGTGTTGCGCCTGCATCTAGGCTATTTTCAACGAGTTCTTTGACCACAGATGCGGGTCTCTCAACCACTTCGCCCGCAGCAATTTGGTTAGCTAATCGCGCGGGTAATATTTCAATGCTCATACTGATCCTAACGATTTTAACTTTGCGGAATGTCTAACTCTTGACCAATAAACAAGGTATTAGATTTTAATTGATTGACTTGTTTAAGCTTACCTACAGATACCCCATAGCGACTAGCTAACAAACTTAACGACTCACCAGGGCGAACTTTATGTTTAGTAGGATATTGCGATTTTAACGACGCAAACAGCGAATCATCCGGAGGATTTTTAAGATAATAACTTTTGATAGAAGTAAATATTGCTTTCGCTAAGCGCTCTTGGTGATTAGCACTTTTTAATAGTTTTTCTTCTCGCGGGTTTGAAATAAACCCAGTTTCGACCAAAATAGATGGAATATCTGGTGACTTTAATACCGCTAGGCTAGCCGCTTGCGGCTCTTTTTTATGTAACTTAGCGACCTTTTTAAGCTCATGAACCATGCCTTCAGCAACGCTGAAACCGGTTTTCATCGAATGATCCATCGACATATCCAACAGCGCCTGCGCCAAGTACTTTTCACTGGCCGTGTCTTTAATCACTCCAGCAGCACCACCGAGTAGCTCTGAATGTTTTTCTTTATCTTCTATCCATTTACCAATTTCTGAATTAGCACGACGAAGTGATAACACCCAAACAGAGGCGCCATTTGGTTGCGGGCTAGTAAATGCATCCGCATGAATTGAAACTAAAAAGTCAGCCTTTTTCTGCCTTGCACGGCTAGTGCGGGTATTAAGTTTGACAAAGTAATCTCCACTTCGCACCATTCGCGAAATCATCCCGCGCTCAGCATCAATCATCCGCTCTAAGCGTTTGGCAATTTGTAGTGTGATATCTTTTTCATAAGTACCAGAGGGGCCAATTGACCCAGGGTCTTCGCCGCCATGGCCTGCATCAATAGCAATAATAATATCGCGTTGTTGATTAAGCTCACGCTTTTTAACCGCAGTATTACTCGTTGCAGCTACTGGCTCGGCTTGATTTTTGTCATATAAGTCGACCACTAAACGATTTTTATAAGGTCCCGTTGGCGCCAGTGCAAAAATCACCGGTTTAACGGCCCCTGTAAGCTCAAAAACAAATCGTACCCCCTGGCTGCTTTTCGCTTTCGAGTAACGTAGTTTACTGACGATTTGATGCTTACTGGGAATAGTTGGTAGGTCTTTTATTTTATCTGTATTTTCTAAATCGACCACTAAGCGCAGTGGATTTTTTAGCATAAAATAACTGAAGTCGGGCTTATCCGTTAAGTCGAATACTACCCGCGTACTATCTGGCGATGGCCACACCCGTACACTATTGATAGTATTTTGTGCATAGAGATTAGCACTGATTGCTAACAGCAAAAAAGCACCCATCCACTTTATGACAACTCGACTCATCGGTATCTTCACACCCTTGTTATTTGTTGTTATTCACTATGGTTTTTGAGTTTATCCACGATACTGTGACCACGCGGGCTAATGCTTTGGATCTCAATTGCTCGTGCATCGCCGACATATCGTAAAGTAATATCTAAGTCTGGTGTTGGGATAAACTCGCCGCCTTTTTCAGGCCATTCCACCACACAAATAGCTGTTGGCGAAAAATAATCTCGAATACCCATGTATTCTAATTCTTCTGGGTCGCCTAAACGATATAAATCAAAATGATAAACATTGGCCGTTGCCAACTCATATGGCTCCACCAGCGTATAAGTTGGACTCTTAACTTTACCTTGATGACCAAAGCCTTGGATCACACCACGTGTTAAAGTGGTTTTACCTGCTCCCAAATCACCGTGTAAGTAAATAACTGCACCTTGCTCCATTAGCACAGCAAGTTGATTGCCCATTTTAACCGTTGCAGCTTCATCAGCGAGTTGAAAACCAACACAGTGCGTCATTCTAACCTCATGGATAGTATTAAAAACGATAACTTGTTAATCATACCAGATTATTTTGCTAAGGCGAGAATCGACACTTATAGACACAAAAAAACCGGCAAAGTTGCCGGTTTTTTTTGTAATTAGGATTATAGACCTAATTTTTTCTCAAGATAGTGGATATTAGTACCACCATTTTGGAAGTTTTCATCCGCTAAGATGCGCTTATGTAATGACGTATTAGTTTTAATACCGTCAATCACAAGCTCATTCAATGCGTTACGTGCACGGGCAATTGCTACATTACGGTTTTCACCGTAAGTAATTAATTTACCGATCATTGAATCATAGTGTGGTGGCACTGTGTAGTCAGCATAAATATGGCTGTCCCAACGAATACCTAAACCACCTGCTGGGTGGAAACGCGTAATTTTACCCGGTGACGGGATAAACGTTTCAGGATCTTCAGCATTAATACGACACTCAATTGCATGACCACGAATAACGACATCGTCTTGCGTGAATGATAGTGGTTGGCCCGCTGCAATTTTTAACTGCTCTTTGATCAAATCAACACCGGTAACCATTTCTGTCACTGGATGCTCAACCTGAATACGAGTGTTCATTTCAATGAAATAGAACTCACCATTTTCGTATAAGAACTCAAATGTACCCGCACCACGATAACCGATTTCGATACATGCACGCGTACAACGCTCACCGATAAACTTACGCACTTCAGCAGTAATACCTGGTGCTGGCGCTTCTTCGACTACTTTTTGATGACGACGTTGCATAGAACAATCACGTTCACCTAAGTGAACAGCATTACCTTGCCCGTCAGCCAATACTTGAACTTCGATATGACGTGGGTTTTCAAGGAATTTTTCCATGTAAACCATGCTATTACCAAAGAACTGTTTTGCTTCTTGTTGCGTTAAAGCGATTGAGTCAATTAACTCAGCTTCACTGCGAACAACCCGCATACCACGACCACCACCGCCACCAGCGGCTTTGATGATCACTGGGTAACCGATACGTTTAGCGATTTGCATGTTGCGGTCTTTATCATCCGATACCGGACCATCTGAACCTGGTACACATGGTACGCCAGCTTTACGCATTGCTTCGATTGCAGATACTTTATCGCCCATTAGACGAATCGTGTCGCCGCGCGGACCAATAAACACAAAACCACTTTGTTCAACTTGATCAGCAAAATCAGCGTTTTCTGCAAGGAAACCATAACCCGGGTGGATAGCAACTGCATCGGTTACTTCAGCTGCCGCAATAATGCGCGGAATGTCTAAGTAACTTTCAGTGGCAGAAGGTCTACCAATACATATTGTTTCATCTGCAAGCAATACATGCTTAAGATCGCGATCCGCCGTTGAATGCACAGCAACCGTTTTGATCCCAAGCTCTTTGCAGGCGCGCAATATACGAAGTGCAATTTCACCTCGGTTTGCAATGACTACTTTATCTAACATTAGAGTTGGCCTTTTAGGTTGCGCTATTATTCAATGATGAATAAAGGTTGATCAAATTCTACTGGCTCGCCATTTTCAACTAAAATCGCTTTCACGGTGCCCGCTTTATCTGACTCAATTTGGTTCATCATTTTCATCGCTTCGATGATACAAAGCGTATCACCTACTTTAACTTGTGAACCCACTTCTACATATGAAGGCGCTTCAGGAGAAGCTGCTGTATAGAAAGAACCAACCATTGGCGATAATACTTGATGGCCAGTAGGAGCGGCAGGTGCTGCCGCTTCTGCGCTTGCAACATGTGCAGCTGCAGGGGCTGGAGCCGGTGCTGGTGCGTACTGTGGTGCATAATGCGGAGCGTAAGCAGGACCTGCACTCATATTATTACGATTGATACGTACTGATTCTTCACCTTCGGTGATTTCTAATTCAGCAATACCTGATTCTTCTACTAGTTCAATTAGTTTTTTGATCTTGCGAATATCCATGAACGACCCGCCTGTTAGTTTGTTAGTTTAAAATTAATTCGAGTTTTGCAACCGATTGACCGCAGCTTCAAGTGCTGCGCGATAACCCATTGCGCCTAATCCACATATCACGCCCTGCGCCACATCAGAAAAATATGAATGATGACGAAACGCTTCCCGCGTGTGCACATTAGTTAAGTGCACTTCAAAAAACGGGATATCAACAGCCAGTAACGCATCACGTAAAGCCACGCTTGTATGCGTAAATGCCGCTGGGTTGATAATAATGTAATCAATGACCTGCCATGCACTATGTATGTGCTCAATTAAAGCTTGCTCACTATTACTTTGAAAATGCGTTAGCTCAACATCTAGACCATGCGCAAACTCAGTTAGTTCGCTCATAATCTCACTCAGTGTTTGTAAACCGTATTTTTCTGGTTCACGCTTACCCAGCATGTTTAAGTTAGGGCCATTTATAACTAAAAGTTTAAATTTTGCAGCCATAATACGCGATAATCCTATAAATAATGAGTTAAGCCATTTTGATTAGAAATCCCCGCAAAATGTAGAGGGGAAAAACTAAAATAGCAAGTATTTCTCACGTTAACCACCTATTATAGCCAGTTCGATGTAAATAGCAGCAAAATACTGGTCTAATCACTAGTAGCCACCACAAAAACAAAAACGCCACTCATATAAAGTGGCGTTTAAAATAGCGGTGCGAAAAACGTTTATTTAGCGCTATTTCTCACTTTAGCTAAATGCTCAGCAAAGTCCTTGGCATTTAAAAAGCCCGTCACACGCTGTGCTGCAAGCTCTTCACCTTGTGTATCAAAAAACAAAATACTGGGTAAACCAAATACCGTAAACTCTTCCATTACAGCAATTGTTTTATCATCACTTTCGGTCAAATCAATTTTTAACAACTCAAAGTTTGCAAACTCACCTTGTACTTTAGCGTCAGGAAAAGTGTATTTCTCGAACTCTTTACACGCAGTACACCAATCTGCATATAAATCGACCATCACTAAACGACCATCACTGTTTGCATCATTTATTGCTTGTTTGAGCTCAGCTAAGTCAGCAACTAATTTAAAGCCGCGCTCTTGTTGCTCGCCATTTGCGGCACTAACAACTTGCGCTGTTGGCCATATATAGTTTTTAGTTAAGCTCACACCGCTAACAACTAATAACGTTGCAACAAACCACAATGCAGTTTTTAACTTACCTTGTGTTTGAGCGCTCTGCCAATGATGTAAATACAAGGCCGTTGCTAATGCTAATAAGCCCGCCATAAGTAATATGATGTCTGCATCGACAATACGTTCAAGCAAGATCAATGGCACTACCAGCATGATAAAACCAAACAGGGTTTTAACTTGTTCCATCCAGCCGCCTGCTTTTGGCAATAATTTACCGCCGGAAGTGCCTAATAACAGCAGCGGAATACCCATCCCTAAACTCAGCACATACAAAGTTAAGCCGCCAACTAAATAATCGCCGCTTTGCGCAACAAACAATAGCGCAGCTGATAACGGTGCAGTGGTACAAGGTGACGCAATTAAGCCCGATAAAACCCCCATTAAAAACACGCCAATGTAGTTGCCGCCTTTTTGATTATTACTTACTTGTGTGAGCTTATTCATCATGCCGCTAGGGAGCTTTATTTCGTACCAACCAAACATCGACATAGCGAGTAAAACGAATAATAAACTAAAACTAATCAATACATATGGGTGCTGCAAATAACCTTGCACTTGACCACCAAGTGATGCAACCACAAGGCCCAGCGCCGCATACGTAACGGCCATACCCTGCACATAAACAAAAGAAAGCGCAAAAGCTTTTTTAGTGGAAAGATTTTTTTGTCCTGCAATTAGGCTCGACAAAATAGGAAACATCGGAAATACACATGGCGTAAATGCCAAGCCAATACCGACCAAAAAGAAAATCGCTAAGTTCGCTAACAAACCTTGCGAGGCCAGTTTTTCAGTAAAGTTTAATTCTTTTTCTAAGTCATCTTCTTGCGTTACAACATCTTCTGTAGCAGCCGCTGATTCAGCGCTAAGCGCAGCTAATGCATTGCCTGCTGTTGCATTATCAGTTGCAGGGATTTCACCGGCAATCATACTCAATGGAATGGTGATGATTTCTGGCGGGTAACATAGCCCTGCTTCAGCACAGCCTTGATAACGTACTTTAATTACGCCATCTTCAGCTATATTACTTAGCTTGCTGATCACACTGAGTGAATCAAAAAACACTGCTGTTTTGCCAAAGAACTCATCTTCAATGATCACGCCTTTACCAAGATCAGGCACTTCAATATCAGCACCTTTACCAATAATTTCTAGCTTCTTTTTATATAGGTAATAACCCGGCGCAATATCCCAACCAACAAAAAGTGTGCTGCCTTGCTGATCAAAATCAAATGAAAATGCCTGATCAACAGGTAAAAATGTTTGCTCTGCGGGCTGCAGCAAATCACTTAATAAATTATTAGTTGCAGCCTTTGCTGGCATTAACGACAGCGCACAAAGCAATAAAAGAAAACAACGCATTAATTAAGTACCTCATCCATCCAATTAAAATAGGCTAAATTGCCAGTGGCCACATCAATAACCTGTATTTCAGGAATTTCATAACTATGTAATTGCTTGATAGTTTGAATCAATTCATTCATTTTTTCTGACTTTGTTTTAATTAATAATTTACACTCGGTTGCATAAGCAACCTCTCCTTGCCACATATAAACAGATTCCACATTTGGCAGAATGTTCACACACGCAGCTAATTTAAGCTTAACTAATTGCTCAGCTATGGAGCGTGCCTCACTTACATCTGCGCAAGTGGTAAAAATAAGTCGAAAATGAGTCGTCATATTGAACCTTTGATTGATTGCTCTGCCCAATGCCATAGTAGCTGATAGCTAAGGCAAAGTGTAGTTAACCTAAACTGCGGATAATAAATCGCTTAATCAGAGTTCAGGCTATTTAGCCAACACTGCTTTACCACTAGCCTTGAAAAAAGACCTGATAACCCATATTTATATTTCATCAACTCAACTGAGTGATCACTATTTAGAGAGCCTTATGTTTAGATTTTTGTTTTTATTATTTATTCTCGTGCCAATTATTGAAATTGCGTTGTTAATTCAAGTAGCTGATGTAATTGGTGGATTCGCCACTATTGCACTGGTTATTGTAACCGCAATATTCGGCGCAAAATTAGTTAGAACACAAGGTATGGGCGCACTGCAAAATGTGCAAACACAAATGGCGCAAGGGCAAATGCCAGCCAAAGAATTATTTACCGGTTTATGTGTGATTATTGCCGGCATATTATTGCTAACTCCAGGCATTATGACCGACGTATTCGGTTTTTTATTATTGACCCCGGCCATTCGCAATAAACTAGCTGCAGGCCTTGCTAGTCAAGCAACTGTACGTATGAGTGCAGGCATGCAACAAGGTCCAACAGCATTTAATCAGCACACTCATGCAGAGCCAGAACCTCGCAAAATGAGCGAGCCGACCACTATTGATGGTGAGTACGAGAGAAAAGATTAAAAATTTTAATTTTTATCACTTGGGTTTTGAAGCAATACCCCCATTACTGAGTACAACTAAATCAATTGCCTTGAACCACAGGGTTTAATGCGAACTGGTACATATAAAGCTTTTTTCTGTCCTGTTCAGAAACTGTTAGGAGAACTAAATAAAATGAACATTCGTCCTTTACATGATCGCGTGATCGTTGAGCGCCTAGAAGAAGAAACCAAATCTGCTGGCGGTATTGTATTAACTGGTTCTGCGGCTGAGAAATCAACCCGCGGTAAAGTTGTTGCAGTGGGTAATGGCCGTACTCTAGATAACGGTGATGTGAGAGCATTAGAAGTTAAAGTCGGTGACACTGTGTTATTCGGCTCATATGTTGAAAAAGCTGAAAAGATCGAAGGTCAAGAGTACCTGATCATGCGTGAAGACAATATTTTAGGCATTGTAGGCTAAAGCTACTTTTCGTTTAACAAACATTCAGAATTCAGAGGAAATTAATCATGGCAGCAAAAGAAGTACTTTTTGCAGGTGACGCACGCGCTAAAATGCTAGCTGGCGTAAACATCTTAGCAAACGCAGTTCGTGTAACTTTAGGTCCTAAAGGCCGTAACGTAATCCTAGACAAATCATTTGGCTCTCCAGTGATCACTAAAGATGGTGTATCAGTGGCAAAAGAAATCGAACTTGAAGACAAGTTTGAAAATATGGGCGCACAAATGGTTAAAGAAGTTGCATCTAAAGCAAACGATGCAGCCGGTGACGGTACAACTACTGCAACAGTATTAGCACAGTCAATTGTAAACGAAGGCTTAAAAGCGGTTGCTGCGGGCATGAACCCAATGGACCTTAAGCGCGGTATTGATAAAGCAATCATCGCAGCTGTTGCTGAGCTAAAAGAACTTTCAGTACCATGTGCCGATGCAAAAGCAATCGCTCAAGTGGGTACTATTTCAGCTAACTCTGATAAAGAAATTGGCGACATCATTGCAGAAGCAATGGAAAAAGTAGGCCGTAATTCAGGTGTAATCACTGTTGAAGAAGGTCAATCACTTGAAAACGAACTAGATGTTGTTGAAGGCATGCAGTTTGACCGTGGTTACTTATCTCCGTATTTCATCAACAACGCAGAAAAAGGCGCTGTTGAATTAGATAACCCATTTATTCTACTTGTAGATAAAAAAATCTCTAATATTCGTGAGTTGCTACCTACATTAGAAGCCGTTGCTAAAGCAAGCAAACCATTACTTATCATTGCTGAAGACCTTGAAGGCGAAGCACTAGCTACTCTAGTTGTTAACAACATGCGCGGTATCGTTAAAGTATCAGCAGTTAAAGCACCTGGTTTTGGCGACCGTCGTAAAGCAATGCTACAAGATATCGCAGTATTAACTGGTGGTACGGTTATCTCTGAAGAAATCGGCCTGGAACTTGAAAAAGCAACAGTTGAAGATTTAGGTACTGCAAAGCGCGTAGTTATCACTAAAGATGATACAACTATCATCGATGGTGCAGGCGAAGAAGCTGGCATCAACGGTCGCGTTGCGCAAATCAAAGCACAAATCGAAGAAGCAACATCAGACTACGATAAAGAGAAACTACAAGAGCGCATGGCTAAACTTGCCGGCGGTGTTGCGGTAATCAAAGTAGGTGCTGCTACTGAAATCGAAATGAAAGAGAAAAAAGACCGCGTTGAAGATGCACTTCATGCAACTCGCGCTGCGGTTGAAGAAGGCGTAGTGCCTGGTGGTGGTGTTGCACTAGTACGTGCAGCAAGCAAACTTGTTGATTTAGTTGGTGACAACGAAGATCAAAGCCACGGTATCAAAGTAGCACTACGTGCTATGGAAGCACCACTTCGTCAAATCGTTACCAACGCAGGTGACGAAGCGTCTGTTGTTATTAACACAGTTAAAGGCGGCACGGGTAACTTCGGTTACAACGCAGCAACTGGCGAATACAACGACATGATTGAAATGGGTATCCTAGATCCAACAAAAGTAACGCGCTCTGCACTACAATTTGCAGGCTCGATTGCTGGCCTTATGATCACCACTGAAGCAATGGTAGCTGAAATCCCAAAGGATGAAGCTGGCGGCGCTGATATGGGAGGCATGGGCGGCATGGGTGGTATGGGCGGCATGATGTAATTCATCTCCTAACCATCTAGCTAAAATAAAAACCCAGCTTCGGCTGGGTTTTTAGCTTTAAGAGCAACGATAAAGTAGCAAATAAAATGACTCCAGCGTATTGCAGTGCTTTTTAACTGTATGCCAAAACCATACTCAGAGTTAATTTTATTTATAAGCCATAATTAAGGATATTAAGATGAATAAAAAGCCTGAACTGATCATCTCGTCACTCGATGCTGATAGATTGTATGATTTAATGGAATCATTACCAGCAGGAAGCTTTGCTGGCGAAAAAGAACTTGAAGCTGAACTTGGCCGCGCAACAATCGTTGAGCCAAAAGATGTGCCTTCGACAGTGGTTACTATGAACTCAACGGTAAACTTTATCGTTGAATCAACTAAAGAAGAATTCACTAAGACCTTAGTGTATCCAAAAAATGCTGATGCAAGTACTGATAAAATATCAATTTTAGCCCCTGTTGGTAGCGCCTTACTTGGTCTATCGCAAGGTGATGAAATTGAATGGCCAAAACCAAGTAGCGGTCTCATAAAAGTAAAAATAAAAGCAATCACTTATCAGCCAGAACGAGCCGGTGAGTTACATCGATAATATTTAGTGTTATTAAAAACCCAGTGAAAGCTGGGTTTTGTTTTTAAAGATAATAAGTTTAAAACCTAGCGCCAGCCACACGTAAGTCCAGATTTATCGGGAAAAGCTTTCTGGCTGAAGTCAGACCTACTGATAAATCTAGCACCGCACTTAACGTACCAGCCTTTTGTCCTCGGGTTATATTTTCTTATATGCTAAAAAGCATCTTTAAGCACTGCATTATTTCAAGGTAGGACAATGACAAACATAAAACAGCATATAGGTAGCATGGCATTAGTTGTAGGGAATTATGATGATGCGATTGCATTTTACACTCAAAAACTGGGGTTTGATTTAATCGAAGATACTGATCAGGGTAATGGCAAACGCTGGGTATTAGTATCACCACCTAACTCTAATGGCACTAATTTATTACTCGCACAAGCAAGTACTCAACAGCAGTTAGAGGCTGTGGGCAACCAAACTGGGGGCCGAGTGTTTTTATTTTTACATACCAATGACTTTTGGCGAGATTATGAATTAATGCAAAAAAATGGCGTTAACTTTAATGAACAGCCCCGCGTAGAAGAATACGGCACCGTTGTGGTATTTGAAGATTTGTATGGTAATAAATGGGACTTACTACAATTAAATTAAAAGCAGTCTGTGAGAGGTCACTAATCGCGATAAATCACAACCTACTGGCGCTTAATATGGAACCTCTGGTTGACTTGATATTGTTCAATTAACCCTCATTAACTAACTATTAGTAACCATATTAAAAACAAATGGATTTATTAAACAAAGTTAGCATTGAAACATTATTAGTTCACCTTGGTGTAGTGACGTTATTGTTACTGGTGATATTGTGGTCAATGGTAAAAATAGTTGTGTGGGGTAAAACCATGTCACGAGGGGCTTTTTTATTTTTGTCGTTCTTTCCGCTTATTTCGTTATTCCCTATTCCACCCCCGCAATTTGAGAATGTACAAAAAGCCAAACAAGAGCAACGTAAACGCAAAGAAGACTCCGGCGATCCACCAGAAGAGGACGAAGGTGAAGCATCGCGCTGAGATTCTCAGCTAACGATGCTTGAAAAACACTATCAATGAATCACATTATTGCTGACTAATTTGATATAAACGCTGTGCTTGGCTATTTGAATCTTTGCTGACGCTACGAAATTCTTCAGCATCACTGGCATTTTGCACAGAGATCTCACGAATTCGCTCTGCCAAGTTTTTCACATTTTCGGTTACCTGTGATTGCTCTTCAGTCGCTACGGCAATGCTTGATGAACGCTCTTTAATATCATTAAACGCGGTAACAATACTTTCATACTGTGCACGTGTTGTTGCTGAGCGCTCGTTCACTACTTCAGAGTATTCACGGCATTCTCCAATAACGTTAACCCCTCGACTAGCGGCTTCTTGCAATTGGCTGATCATGGTTTCAATCTCGCCAGCCGATTGCTGAGTACGATGTGCCAAAGTTCTAACTTCATCAGCCACTACCGCGAAACCACGCCCTGATTCACCTGCTCGAGCAGCTTCAATGGCGGCATTAAGCGCAAGTAGATTAGTTTGTTCTGAAATATTCATGATCACATCAAGCACCGAGCCCACTTGTTTTGAGTCTTGTGCAATCCGTGAAATGGCATCTGATGATTCCGTTAATTTATCAAATAATAACTGGATTGATTCGGCATTCTTCTCAATAACATCAAAACCAGAATTCACTAAATCAGCTGATTGCGTAGTAATATCTGCAACGCTCAAAACATCTTGTGAGGCTGATGAGGCTGCTACCGACATTTCATGAATTGCCTCAGCCAACATGTTGTTTTCTTCCATTAACTCTTGCGTACGAATTTGGCTGTTATTACTTAAGTTATCCATCGCTTCAGCGTTGTTTTTAACCGCAGCGGCTTCTGCTTGGATCTGTTCTAAAATCTTAATCAGATGATCGCCATAATCATTAATCGCTTCGCATAAGTGGCTCATTTCATCACTTCCACGCACGGCCAGTTTTGAATTCGTGCGACCTTGCACCAACATTCTAACTTGCTCTGTGGTGGTGTTAATTTGCTGCACCAGGCGATTACCAAAAATCAGTAATACTGATACAAAAGCGAGAATAAGGGCGATAAATGAACTGTATAAATAATAAGTGAGGGTGTTAACGGTTTTCTTGGCAATTGCGGCAGGAATAATAACCCCTGAGCGCCAATTTTGCTCTGCCAATGAGTAAGTTACTAAAATAGATTCGTCATTATTAACCACACCACTCGAAAATTCAGCAACAGTTGTATTGCTGTTTTGCAAGGCGCTGACCAACGGCTTTAAGCTACTGTCTTTACTGGCAACCTGAGTAAGGCTCATCATTGCTAAGTTAGTATTGCGTATCGATGGAATCGATACTAATTGCTCGGCGCTATCTAAAATAAAGTTATAGGTGCCCGTAGCATTGTTCTCTGCGATCAATGAGCTTTCGATAGATGCCAGTTCAACGTCTAAGGTGGCAACCCCCCAAAATTGGTTATCACGGATTATTTTCACGGAACAGGTAACCATCGGTACATTCGATACCGTGTCTACATAAGCTTCGGACCAAACGCACTCACCCCGATTAGCGTTAATGGCATTTTTATACCAGGTTTCTTGTTGATACGCGCTGCTGTCGGGCTGGTTATAATCATCTAAAAGTTTATATTGGCCATTACCTGTTTTCGCCCAGAAAAGAGATGCCTTTGCTGCTGAAGGCAGCATTTTATTCGGCTCAGGCCAAATACCACCACCCGCAATACCTTTGCCACTTGCAATCAAAGGAGCAATATTTTCAATAAAGGCCGCCTGCTGCAATGGCAAAGTCTCGGCTACCACGGCTAAGCTTTGCGTTAAGGTGGCACTTTTAGCTAAATCTTTTGCTAACGATTCGCCGATCACCTTTGCTTGTAATTTTGCGCTGGATATAGCGTCATTTTTAATGATTGGCGTAACAACTAGCTGCATTATTCCTGACAGAATAATTAAAGCAAACAACAGCAGCAGAAAACTCCCTAGGTACATTTTTTTTTGTATCAACATCTTCTTTTTACCTCAGTAGTAAATAATAGCCGCGCAAATTAGAGTATAGGGACTGTGCTGTATTTAGCAAAACGAGTTCCTAAAAATAGTGACCAAAAAGTATATTTAACCGCTATTTACCATTAATGAGCTGCCTAACAATAGCAAATAAATCACTTGGCAACATACCGCGCTCCCCTTCGCGTTCTGCCAAAATATCGGCTGCTTTAGCGTGCAATGTCACACCGTAACATGCGGCTTGATCAACAGCGAAACCTTGAGCAAGTAACGCACCTATGATGCCGGTAAGCACATCACCACTGCCACCAACGGCAAGCGCTGGATTACCATTTTCGCACAACCAAGTTTGCTGCCCGTTGGCGATCAGGCTACCCGCGCCTTTCAGCACACTGGTACTGGTATAACGTTTAGCTAAATCCGTAGCAGATTGAAAACGATTTGCTTCAATCTCAGCAATTGAAACTTTCATTAGCCGTGAGGCTTCACCAGCATGCGGGGTTATTATGCAATTTTTAAGGCGATACTCTAAAGCATGCTTAGCCAACAAATTTAAACCATCAGCATCAATAACTAATGGTAAATTATTTGCTAAGCAATATTGTATAACCTGCTCAAATGTCGTTTTCGCCCAACTATCCTGACCAAGACCTGGACCAATAATGACACAATTTGCCCATTCAAGGGCTGCGGATAAACTGTCGCAACTGACCATTAATTCAGGGCGACCACTACTAACGACTTGTACACTGCTTTGATGAGTATAAACACGCACCATTGCAGCGCCTGTACGAAGTGCTGCTTCACTTGATAAACGAATGGCCCCGCTAGTACCTTGATTCCCACCGACGCATAACAGCTTGCCGTGGTTCCCTTTATGGCTATTGCGACTTCGTGCAGCAAGTGGTTTAAAACTAGTGATATTGATAAGTGTTGCGCTAGCATCCACTAACTTGGTAAATGATTCTGCGATCCCTAAATCATTAAAAATGATTTTTCCTGCAGCACTTCGCCCGGCACCGGTTACTAAGCCTTGTTTAATCCCCACAAAAGTAACGGTAATAGTAGCCTGAATAGCGATGCCAAGTGGCTGCCCGGTGTCGGCGTCTATGCCTGAAGGTAAATCAATTGCCACTATTGCGCTAGGTTGCGCGTTGGCATCTTCAATCATCGTTAAAAATGGCGGACGAACTTGACTATTAATTCCGGTACCTAACAAACCATCAATAATAATATCGGCATTATTGAGGCGACCTTGCGTGTAACTTTCAACTTCGCCCCCCAATGCTTGCCAACGTTGCTGAGCTGTAAGCGCATCCCCGGTGAGATGTCTACTGGTATCGGCTGCAAGTACAATGACTTCCTTACCGGCTTGCTTGGCAAGGCTTGCCACAATATAGCCATCGCCCGCATTATTACCATAACCGACCAGAATAAAGTAGCGCTGAGCATTCGGAAAATGCTCGATACACTGCGAGAATACCGCATGCCCTGCGCGCTCCATCAAAGTGAACATGCTAACGCCTGCCAAGGTCGCTGCTTTTGCTTCGTGCTCCCTCACCTGCTTTGCCAAAAATAGTTGCTGTGCTAGGCCTTGATTCTGCATATTGATCCATAATGGAAGACGGGCTGTTTACTTAGACTATTAGCCACAGCTGCTAGCGTCAAGGAATGTCGTCACCAACATTTTCAGGCTAATTTAGGAGGTATACTTAGGAAGGATGGTCTTTTCGTTTGCTTTTGTTGCTGCATTTAGCAACTTTAATAAAAAACGGCGCGCAATTTACATTGCGCGCCGTTTTTTAAAACTTACTAATTAAGTGAGTTTATTCTGCTTCCGGCAGGTTACGGCCGTAAAAGATTTCTTGCATTTCACGTGTTAATTTAGAACGAATTGCTTCTTCTTCGTCTTCAGATAAATCACTCGTAGTAACACCAAATAAATAAGTATTTAGGTCTGTTTCTTTTAGCATCATCTTAGTGTGGAACAAGTTTTCTTGATACACATTCACGTCCATCATTTGGTACGCTTCTTTGGTATCTTCGGTCATGTAGTTTTGAATTGAGTTGATCGCATGATCGATATAGTGCTTAACACCATCTACGTCACGGGTAAAACCACGTACTCGGTAGTCAATTGTTACAACATCTGATTCTAAGCTATGAATTAGGAAGTTTAACGCTTTTAATGGCGAAATAATGCCACAGGTCGATACTTCGATATCGGCACGGAAAGTACAAATACCATCATCAGGGTGAGCTTCAGGATAGGTATGAACGCAGATGTGGCTTTTATCTAAATGAGCAACAACTGTTTCAGGTAATGGTCCTGGTGCTTCATCAACTTCATAAGTTTGCTGCTGCTCAATTGGCTCTTCTGAGATCAGAATTGTTACACTAGCACCTTGAGGATCGTAATCTTGACGCGAAACATTTAAAATATTCGCACCGATAATGTCTACTACTTCACCTAAAATATCGGTTAGTCGATCAGCACTGTACTGTTCGTCGATATATTCAATATATTCTTTACGTTGTTGCTCAGTCTTTGCATAGCAAATATCGTAAATACTAAAGCTTAAACTTTTGGTTAAGTTATTAAAGCCATGAAGTTTAATTTTATCGAAGGGTTTGTTCATGATAAACCAACCTATAAACAAGTGAAATCTGCCAGAGCAGAATGAAAAGTTCGCGGATTTTATACGAATTTCACCTCAGGAAAAAGCGTTATTTTCCCTGTTCTTGTATAACTTCGTGTGTGTGGGTAATTTCTACTGTTTTATCAAGCATTAATGCTACTGAACAATACTTCTCTGCAGATAGTTGAACGGCACGCGCAAGGTGCTTTTCTGAAACGTTATCGCCAGTCACAACAAAGTGTAAGTTAATCTTAGTGAATACTCGCGGAGCGGACTCTGCGCGTTCAGCACTCAATTGCACTTGCACATCTGAAAACTGTTGTTTAGCTTTTTTTAGAATACTGACTACATCAACCGATGAACAGCAGCCAACTGACATTAATACCATTTCCATTGGGCTTGGTGCGGCGCTATCGCTACCAGCATCAAACACAACATTGTGACCAGAATTAGAACGCCCTAAAAAAGTATCGCCTTCAACCCATTTCACATTCGCTTGCATTTTATTACTCTCAAAGAAGTTATTTCCTTGATTGTAAGGAAGTCACACGCAGTTGCAAATTAAAAACGATAATTGGAATGATCAGGCACTTTCGACAACTGCGCTATCAAAGAGGTTTTTTACCAATGCGGCAAATTCATCGATAAATGCATGTTGCTCTATTGTCACTTGATTACTGGTGACGCTGCTGAGGACTTCTTGTAAGTCGTATACAATGCCATCTACTTCACGCACGATTTGACTACGTTGTTCAGTAGAAAGCTCTGTGTGTTGCTGGCATAACAACATAACATTTTCAGCAATATCATCTTCTATTAGCTCCATAATAGTAGGAGCGCCTGGTTTTATTTCGCCGGACTTCTCAAATAATGCTAAATTTTGAGTAAGATACATGATGAGGTCATCATATCCTTGCCTATCTAAAACCATAATTATCCACACCTAATTAAAACGACTGTATTGATTTAAGCAGAAAGCGCTTTTAATTGCTACCTTTGAGCATTAACCAATACAAAAAAAGCAGCCTTGGCTGCTTTTTTAGTTATTTATTACTATTTGACCAAAATCGATTAATCGATTTTTAAGCCTGGGCTTAATGTTGCTGGCATTGCTACTTTTTCAAGTTCAACAGAGGCAACTGGGTATGCGCAATAATCAGCTGCATAGTAAGCACTTGCACGATGATTACCTGATGCACCAATACCACCAAAAGGAGCTGCACTTGAGGCACCGGTGATTGGGCGGTTCCAGTTAACAATACCAGCACGGATACGACGTAAAAAATGGTCGTAATCTGCCGCATTATCACTGAGTAAACCCGCAGACAAACCAAAGCTGGTATCGTTGGCTTTATCAATCGCACTATCAAAATCTGTAAAGCGGAATACTTTTAATAGTGGACCAAAGTGCTCTTCATCTGGGAAGTTAGCAACATCTGTGCACTCAATAATACCAGGCGTTACAAAACCTGTATTTTCAGTATGCTTAAGCTCAACCAATACTTCAGCACCAAGCTCAACGAGTTGTTGCTGTGCTTTTACCATACCAGCGGCCGCAGCTGATGAGATCATCGAGCCCATAAACGGTTGCTCTACATCATCGTAGTTGCCCACTTTGATGGCTTTAGTCGCGGTAATTAAACCGGCTAAAATTGCATCGCCTTGCTCACCTGCTGGTAAAAACAGCTTGCGTGCACAGGTACAACGTTGGCCACTTGAGATAAATGCTGATTGAATAATATCGTGAATAACGGCTTTGGTATCAGCAACATCAGTAATAATCAGTGGATTGTTACCACCCATTTCTAATGCTAAGATTTTACCTGGTTGACCGGCAAACTGCTCATGCAGAATATGACCTGTGCGTGATGAACCGGTAAAGAATAAGCCATCAATACCTTTGTGAGCAGCAAGAGCCTTACCTGTGGCTACTTCGCCTTGTACTAGGTTAATAACCCCTGCTGGTAAACCTGCTTTTTCCCATAACTTAAGCGTTAGCTCAGCAACAGCT
The DNA here is from genome assembly GCF_014163635.1 of Pseudoalteromonas sp. SR44-8. Lineage (NCBI taxonomy): Bacteria > Pseudomonadati > Pseudomonadota > Gammaproteobacteria > Alteromonadales > Pseudoalteromonadaceae > Pseudoalteromonas > Pseudoalteromonas sp. SR44-8. Next base: position 3,422 of record NZ_JACJDS010000033.1, on the reverse strand, counting down.
GGAGTTAGCTCCGATGGTTTAAACACCACGGTATTGCCCGCCAAAAGTGCAGGCACAATATGGCCATTAGGTAAATGACCAGGGAAGTTATAAGGGCCAAATACCGCCACTACACCATGTGGTTTGTGGCGGATCATTGCACGACCTTGCGGCATTGGGTTTTCTACGTCGCCAGTGCGCTCTAAAAATGCTTTTTCAGAGATAGCTATTTTACCGACCATAGCACCCGCTTCAGTGCGAGTTTCCCATAACGGCTTACCCGTTTCTTGGGCTATTACAACAGCAAGCTCTTCGCTGTGCTCTTTTAGGGTTTCGGCAAAAGTTTTTACAATCGCTAAACGTTCTGCAAATGATTTATCAGCCCAGCTATAAAATGCTGCACGCGCAGAGTTAACAGCGGTGTCTACTTGCTCACTGGTGGCTGAGTTTGCTTGCCAAATAATTTCGTTATTGGCTGGGTTTACTGAATTAAATGCATCGCCTAGGCCTTGCGACCATTGACCATTAATAAATTGTGCAGGATGAGTCATGTACTTTCTCCTAAATTATATACGTGTTGCGGTAACTATATCGCCAGCTTGTAAGTGCAGTGCATCGGCCATTGCCTGTGGCAAAGTCAACTCAGAGCTTGTTTCATCAAGGTTTAGTTGTGCAACGGTTGCTCTAAAATCATTGAGTTTGTCATTCGCTAGCATGATAGCCGTCTCGCCGCTGTTTTCACCGATTTTTACGGTAAAGTTTTTGGCATTACGAATAGTTGCAATATTATCTACTTTTGCTTCTACCGTTGGGCCAGCATCAAAAATGTCAACGTAGCCATTAAAGGTGAAGCCTTCTTTTTTCAGTAGTTCAATCGCAGGGCGCGTATTATTGTGCACCTTGCCGATCACGGCTTGCGCCTCTTTACTTAATAAGTTGACGTAAATTGGGTACTTTGGCATTAGTTCAGCAATAAACACTTTTTGGCCAATACCGGTTAAGTAATCAGCTGTTGGAAAATCCATCGAGAAAAAGTGTTCTTCTAACCATTGCCAAAATGGACTACTGCCGTGTTCGTTAGAAACACCGCGCATTTCTGCAATTACGGTTTCAGCAAAGCGTTCTTGGTGCTGCTTGATAAACATAAAACGTGCTTTTGAAAGCAGCTTACCGTTATTATTTTTACGGTAACCATCTTTTAAAAACAGCGTACAAAGCTCAGTTGCTCCAGTGTAATCATTACACAAGGTTAAAATATCAACCGCTTTATAAACATTCAATGTACGAGATGAATGAATAGCTTTACTTAAATGATAGTGATAAAACGCATCATCTAAACCAACCGCAGCTTCAATTGCTGAGGTACCGACTACTTCACCTGTTTCGCTATCTTCAAGAACAAACAAGTAACCTTCATCACCCGGATGAGATGCACTTTTTGCGAATGAGCTTATTGAATGAGCTATCTTCTTTTGTAATAACTCTTCGTTATTAGGTAAAGAGGTAAAACCATGTCCTGATTCGTGGGCAATTTTCAATAAAGCTGGGTAATCACATTGCTGGATTGGGCGAAGGATCATCATGAGTCCGCTTGCTCCCTTATAAATAACGGTAAATTAAGAATATTAGGGCAAGCTTGCTACTTGCCCTTATTATGATTAGAGGTGTTGATTAACCGTTCACAACGTTGGCTACGGCTTTTTCAAAGCGCGCCATCCCTTCACGGATATCCGCTTCAGGGATCACTAAAGATGGAGTAAAACGCACCACATCGGCACCCGCGACTAACGACATCACACCCTCAGCGGTTCCTGCTACTAAAAACTCTTTAGCACGACCTTTAAACTGCTCATTAACCACAGCACCAATTAATAAACCTTGACCACGAATTTCCGAGAAAACGTTGTACTTATCGTTAATTGCAGTTAGTAATTCATTAAACAATGCTGACTTTGCTTTTACGCCAGCTAATACTTCTGGTGTATTCACAGTATCAAAGGCTGCTTCACCAACAGCACATGCCAACGGATTGCCGCCATAAGTAGAACCATGAGTACCGACTTTAAGGTGCTTAGCAATCTCTGTCGTGGTGATCATTGCACCAATTGGAAAACCGCCGCCAAGTGCTTTTGCAGTAGTTAAAATATCAGGTACTACATTTAACCCTTGGTATGCATAAAGATCGCCAGTACGACCGACACCAGTTTGTACTTCATCAAAAATAAGTAATGCGTTATGTTTAGTACATAACTGGCGTACACCTTGAGCAAACTCGTCAGTAGCAGAGATAATGCCGCCTTCTCCTTGTAATGGCTCCATCATTACCGCACATGTGTTATCAGAGATTAGTGCTTCAAATGCGGCTAAATCGTTATAGTCACAATGTACGATATCTCCCGGCTTAGGACCAAAACCATCAGAGTAAGCAGCTTGACCGCCCACGGTTACAGTAAAGAATGTACGGCCATGGAAACCTTTATTGAAAGCGATGATTTGCGATTTTTGCTCACCAAAATTTTCAAGCGCAACACGACGCGCTAATTTTAGTGCGCCTTCATTTGCTTCTGCGCCTGAGTTGGCGAAATATACTTTTTCAGCAAATGTAGCATCTACCAATTTTTTAGCTAAACGAAGTGCTGGCTCATTAGTCATTACATTTGATAGGTGCCAGATTTTTTCGCCTTGCTCTTTTAATGCTTTAACCAATGCTGGATGACAATGACCTAGACAGTTAACAGCGATACCACCGGCAAAATCGATATATTCACGACCTTGCTGATCCCATACACGTGAGCCTTCGCCACGAACAGGAATAACGCTTGAAGGTGCGTAGTTAGGAACCATTACTTGATCAAATAATTCGCGATTGACTGTCATTTTATATCCTCTTAATTGTGATCCTACAGAAAGTTTAAAAAATAGGCTTGATGATAGACTGTTGTACCATCTCCTTTGGCGTAAATCAGCATAGCTCACATCGCCAAAAAATACTCTCTGGTTCAATTTTCAGATAATCATTATTTCAGAGTTTTTCGTTATTGTCTCTTATAAAACTTTCATGTAGCCCTTGTTATTAAAGGCTTTGAGATATAATTTCAGAGATAGTGAATAACTATCTGAATAACGAATTATGGGGTTGTTTATTCTATATCGCTGCCCCACCACCCACCAGGCAGAGCTTTGCAAGATAAAATATGGGTAAGAGTAGATATTAATAATGAATGAATAGTCGTAAAAAAATTAACAAAAAATTTATGAAATAAGGGCGTGTTGACCTTTCAGGATTAAAATTTGTTCAAATTAGGGGCGATTTAATCACGGCGCGAGATTTGTAACCTAGTGGGCTAAGTAAAAATTGAGCAAAGCTTCCGCGTCCTGCTCACGCCCCTTACTTACATCCATGTCATAGGTAGGTACTTAAGAAAAATATTAAGTACAGCCTT